>JAGMDB010000001.1 GCA_023128875.1 Dehalococcoidia bacterium
GGCACAATGCTGATCCCCAGCTTCTGCGCTACCTCACCTGGAATATCTGATGCACTATCGGTAACAATTCTAGTTGTCATTTAATCTCCTTAGCCTGCTCTCATAATTAGCAGGCCTGCCGTGAAAAATTTGCACATGTGACTATATAGAGTTTTCTCTATTTTGTCAAACCTGCCAAACAATGGAAGTGCTGGAGATATTATTGACGTGTGTGACCATTTATGAGAAAATAATGCTGTGAAAGAGGCTTGCAGGGGAATATTAGAAGAACTACTGGGACGAAGCGCACGGATAACTGTTTTAGAGACCTTATTAAGAGGTCGAGACAAAATCACGTACCTGTCAGGGCTTGCTGAGGAAACAGGCCTATCTCATTCCAGCGTTTCCCGTGTGATTGAAGACCTGGTAAGAATTGGGATAGTGGAAGAAGAGCCTCTAGGAAAACAGACTAGAATCTTCAGACTGAGCCGGCCAAACAAGCTAAGCCAGCTTATGATTCGCTTTTACGACGATTTGGAAGGCCTGCGAAGCAGCAATTGCGAGCGCTAGAGCTTCAAGATGCGTAAGGGCCGCTAGCCAGAATTACCACCATGAGCTATACTAACTCCATGCCAGCGTAGCTCAGGGGTAGAGCAGCGGTTTCGTAAACCGCCGGTCGTCGGTTCGAATCCGACCGCTGGCTTTGAGGCACAATGAGTAAATTTGTTGATAGATTACATAATTTCTCCAGATCTCTAGTGTCACCGATAGGCTTCCATGCGGCTGGCAGCAAGTCAAAAAGCTTACCGATGTTACTTGTGGCTGGCCTGTCTGGGGTGGATACCACGGAAGTTGCCAAAGTGGCTAAAAGCAATGTAGATGCTGGGCTGATATTGAACCAGAGCTTTAAGCTTGGGAACCTGAAACAAACAATCAAAGCTATGGGCGATATCCCCCTGGGGGTGTTTATTAGAGGGATAACCGAAAAAAAAGTGAATAAGCTTATTGATTCAGGTTGCGATTTTGTAGTTTTTGATATGAAGACGCCCCCAGTGGCATTGCAAGAGGGAAAAATGGGCAAATTTTTGCTAATAGAGCCTTCTCTTGACCAGGGCCTGGTTAGTGCTATTAATAGCCTTGATATAGATGGCGTTTTTATCAATAAAGGCGAAGAGCCTTTTATCACGGTGGAGCATCTGCTTGTTTGCCATCGCTTCGGTAGACTATTGGACAAGCCGCTTGTGATAACCTTGCCATCATTGATAACGAGTGTCGAGCTCAGCAATTTGCGGAAAGCCAGCATAGCTGGTCTGGTTGTGCCCCCAGCACAACCAGTTGAGGCATTCGCAGAATTAAGGAGAGCGATTGATAATTTGCCTGAGGAACCTAAACACCGACGAGGTAAGGCAAACGTAGTGCTCCCTCACCACGTGGTGAACACAACTATTGAGGAAGAAGAGGAAGAGGAAATCTAATCTAAATCTGCATTTGCCCCCACGGAGATGAGCCTGAACTTATTTTTATTGTCGGTAGTCGGTATTTCCCTCACCGGTGTAATGATGCCCGGACCAGTTACCGCCGCCACAATAGCTAAGGGTTACGGCGATAGAAATGCTGGTGCCTTAATTGCGATAGGGCATGCCGTTATCGAGATGCCGCTTATAGCAGCAATTTACCTGGGGTTTGGGCATTTCATCAGCTCTCCACAAGTAGTGAGGACCATACATATCGTGGGGGCACTGATGCTATTCTACCTGGGTTTCCGCATGTTTCGAACTGCGACCAGTGTTCCTGGCAGGATAGGCGGTTTGCCAGTTAGTTCCTTAATCACTGGCATAGTGCTTACAGGTACCAACCCTGGTTTTTATGTGTGGTGGATGACTATAGGTATCGCCCTAATAGTTGGCGCTACGGATTTTGGCCTTAGCGGCATTCTTCTTTTCGCTGTGGTGCACTGGCTTTGCGATTTAGCCTACTATGAGTTTCTTTCTATGGCTACGTTCAAGTCAAGGAAATGGTGGACGCAGAAGGTGCAAAGAATTGTGTTCAGTGCTTGTGCCTCGATGCTAATTGGCTTCGGGATCTGGTTTGTGTATCAAGCTTTTGTCTGAGTAGTTCTCACTGCCGGTGCAGATTCATAAGCCTGCGCCCAGGAAGATACACACTATTCAACAGCTCCATCCCATCAGGCAAGTGTTTAATATTTCAGCTCTTCGAAGAATCCTCCAGCTCAATACTTACATGAGCTCTCGGGAGATTACTCGTATTTCTAATTCCCTTTTTGCCAGTTCTTTGAAGAAAAGCTTCGGCTCAACGCCCCTCTCAGGCGGGAATACTCCCCTCTTCTTAATCTCACCTTTGTAGAGCATCCTGGCTCCTATGGAAGGTGAATGCCCGGTCCTGTGCTGCGCATTGGTCAGTCCCTTGTATGGGCGGTTAAGCATTAGCGCCTCATACTCCACTCTCCCTCTTCCTTTTATCCCCCTGGCTATAACTCGACTACAACCGTAATCAACCACCTCGCCACCTTCAGGCGGGAGTTGAGCTAAAGACTTGAAGAGAACGGCAATAGGAATCACAT
>JAGMDB010000010.1 GCA_023128875.1 Dehalococcoidia bacterium
GTCACCTTCTTGATAGCACCGGTGGAGTATCCGTTGGGCTATCTCAGTCTGACCTTCGACAATTGCATCCGCCAGAGCAAAAATGTTAGCCTCTTGAGCATAGCCCGCCAATTGCCTCACATCATCTTCACTGATAGTACGCCCGTGAGCATAAAGGAGCAGCTTCAGTATTTCATTATTCATCGCCCATAAATTTCCACCTATGAACTCAGCGAGCAAATTCACAGCCTCAGGGGTAATATTGCTGCCCTCTTCAGCTACTCGTTGTTGTACCCAGGTTGCTAATCTTCCGCCCCGCAACGAAGGAAAAACCTTTGCCTGAGCTAATGGCAAAAGCCTTTTCAACAAGGGATTATACTCAGCTATTTTGCCATCAACTAATATAAGCACAGTGGTTGATGCCATTTGTTTGATGCAAGGAGCTAAATTTTCCCACTCTCCTAGCTCGTTTGCGGATTTGCTGATGGCACGTTTACCAGGCCGCTTCTTGCCTGGCTTCGGCTCAAACTTCCCCAGCAAACCATCAACTATAACTAAGCGATATGAGGACAAGAAGGGGGTAGCATTACAACCCTCTTTAAGCTCACTCAAAGTTAGCTTCTGGCCATCCAGCCTGGCGGTATTAACTGCCAGCATTTGTGGATCGCCTAAGCCAGCTTTAATCTTCTCCACAGCCTGATTAAGGGAGAAATCATCCTGGCCATAAAGAATATGGAACATTTCCCGTTATTCTATCACAGCATGAACCTTCTCAAATGGGAGGTTGAAAATAAACGTGGTAAAATATAAATATGAGAGTCGCTATTATTGGGTTACCCAAGAGCGGCAAGACAACGATTTTCAATGCCTTAACCAGAGGCAAGGCCGCAACTGCCGCCTACTCCCCTTCCCTCACTCCCAATATAGGTGTGGCTAAAATACCTGACTCTCGATTACTTATACTGGAAAACATATTCCATCCCAAGAAAACCATTCCCGCTGAAGTAAGCTATGTAGACATTGCGGGTTCGGCCAAAGCCTCCAGTGGCAAGGGAGAGATGAAAGGAGAACTTTTGGGCTACTTGACCACTGCTGATGCTTTACTTCAGGTAGTTAGAGTTTTTGAAGATGAAAAAATCCCCCATCCTAAAGGAAGCATAAATCCTGAGAGAGATATAGCAACTCTGGATTTGGAACTTGCCTTTTCCGATTTGGCCATCATTGAAAGGAAGTTGGATAAACTGAAAGACGCATTAAAGGAGGTTAAAGCACCGGAACGTGGACCGCATTTAAAGGAGCAAACTCTGTTACAGAAAATCAAAGCAGCATTGGATAATGATATACCCGTGAGGCAACAGAGCTTAACCGGGGATGAACTTAAACTGCTGTCCAATTATCAATTTCTCACTGCTAAGCCCATGCTAATTATTCTTAACATTGGAGAGTCACAAATACCAGAAGCCTCACAACTGGAAACCGAGATAAAGTCACTTTATCCCCAATTTGCAGTGATAGCTTTATGCGGCAAGCTGGAAATGGAATTAGGTCAACTCAGTGACATCGAGGCTAAAGAATTCCGCGACGTGATGGGCCTAGCTACGCCGGCACTTGACAAAGTTATCAACTTTTCCTATAAGCTTCTGGGGCTAATTTCCTTCTTCACCACAGCCTCCGCCGAATTAAAAGCCTGGCCCATTCCCAGCGGCACCACAACACCAAAGGCAGCAGGGAAGGTTCACTCCGATATGGAAAGAGGCTTCATCAGAGCTGAAGTAATAAACTGTAGTGACCTGGAGAGATGCGGCAATTTGGCTGAGGCACGAAAGAAGGGCTTACTCAGGACAGAAGGCAAGAATTGCATCGTCCATGATGGAGATGTAATCACCTTTCTATTTAATGTTTGAGGCAATCTAGAAAGCTTTCACTTTACCCAGGTTGAATAGCTTTGACCTCTTCTAAATTTAAGGTAGTGCTCAAAGTGGAAAAGCGTGATTACTACCAAATTCTAGGGATAGGGGAGAGGAAAATAAGCTTTTCCAAAAGTGAAGTTTGCTCTGTTTGCCGGGGACTTATACATTAGATTACACGTAACGCCTCACCCCATCTTCACAAGAAAGGGGAGCGATATTTATGTTGAAAAGGAAATAACCATAACCCAGGCGATGAGTACGTAATAATTAAAGTGAGTTTACCAAAAAGGCTAACCGAGGAGGAAAAGGCACTCCTCAGGCAATTTGAGAGGTTAAGGATGCTTAACCTGGATCCAGCTTTGCCTTCTCAACCCTCTTTTGGCTTTGCAGCTCTTCCTCCCCACAGGAACGCAAAAGCTAAAGGAGCGAAGTACTTTTTTGTCCTGTAATTCTTCAGTCTTTCTTCTACTTCCTGATAGAGCTGCAAGGTTTCTTGGGCAGCATGCTCCCAGGAAAACTTACGCGCTTGTTTGAATCCTTCCTGGGTCAGCTTTCTCCTGAGATTCTTGTTGGTCAAGGTTTCCTGAATAGCTTTGACTAATTCATCAATATCATGGGCATTTACCTGAAGCGCCGCCTCCCCCACTACCTCCGGCAGCGATGAGACACTAGAGGAAATCACTGGACAGCCACAGGACATTGCTTCAAGCGGTGGAAAACCGAAGCCTTCGTAGAGGGAGGGGAAAACAAAACATTCTGCATTAGAATAGTATGCTGCAAGTTCTTCGTTGCTGACACGTTCAGTAAATATCACCTCATTTCTAAGATTTAAGGTCTCGATGGCCAAAAGCGTCTCCTTCCTGAAATCCACTTCCTGACCTCCTGCTTTACCCACCTTAACCAGCTTTAAATCTCTAAAATCGCCCTCCTGTTTTAGCCTACCAAAAGCTTTGAGTAAATTGTTGAAGTTTTTCCTGGGATGTTCTGCGCCAACGTAAAGGATGTAAGGATAAGGCGCTGGCCTCTGGCGAATTAGCTTGAATATTTTGCGATCAATCGCTTCATGGATTACGGCTATCCTCTCCTCGGGTATACCAAGATAACGCACAAGGTCACGCTTTGTAGCATAGGATACAGCGATTATCTTGATCGCCTTTTTGACACCCTGATAGTCAAGGGATAAGTAAAGCCTGTCTCGAAAGTTTGGACGATGAATTAAAACATCGTAACCTTTAAAATCAAAATACCTTATAAGGTCATGAACCGTAATTATATAAGGTAGCCTCAAGAAAAAACCGTATCTTCCAAGGTGCTGGTTAGGAAGGTGAACTACACCATTGAGTCTATTGAGCATTCTTATAAAGTGAAAATCCCGCCATACTGTCTCCACTGAAGCCTTAGAGAGGAGCGAAATATTGAATAGCTCACAAGATTTTTGATAAATATCAGTGCAAATCTTAGGAACATCTAAATTTTCAGCGAGCTTTTGAGAGTAAAGGTCTTGCGACCCTTTGCCTATAGTTACACCCAACGTTACCATCTCAGCCTCCCCGATAGGTAGCCTGCCCTCTGAGCCACCTTGGTAAACAAAAGCAATACAAGGGAGCGCACCCATAGGTTTTTGAATTTAAAGATGCCCTCTCTAAATCCTCTATCCCTTCCACATACTAACTTGCGGTAATAGCCGTCTTGAAGAAGCCCTCGGAGACTTCCGCCGTACCTGAAATTTATCCTCCAAGTTTTTATTAGGCCGTGTTCCCTGTGGTAGACAGAGGCAGGCAGAATTCCCACCTTAGAGGATACTTTGTGCGCTTCAAAGTAGATAATGGCATGGTCGTGGTGGATGGTGGTGGAAATTATCCTTTTGGGAATTGCT
>JAGMDB010000100.1 GCA_023128875.1 Dehalococcoidia bacterium
AACCATCCTCGACAACATGACTGACGCTGTCATCATGATAGATAGTGAGGGGAACATATCACTGGCTAACAGAGCCGCCCAAAAGCTATTTAACATTAAGGAAGCCAAGAATAAGCCACTCATCGAGGCGGTGCGAGACCACGAGGTCGATGAGCTATTAAAGCTGTGCCTTAGAACAGCCGGGATGCAGACTGTCCAGTATGAATCCGGCATATCGAAGAGATATCTCAGGGCTATTGCTATTCCAGTGATTCATAATGAGCTGACTAGCATCCTACTTCTACTTCAGGACCTCACCGAGCTGAGAAATCTGCAAACAACGAGGCGTGATGTGATTGGCAATATATCCCATGAGTTCAGAACGCCGCTGGCTGGCATCAAAGCCATGGTAGAAACTCTGCGTGATGGTGCTGTTGACGACAAAGAGACAGCGGTAAATTTTCTCGCCAAGATTGATAGCGAGGTGGACCGTTTAACCCAGCTGGTAGCCGAACTGACCGAGCTTTCTCGTATTGAGACGGGCAAAGCCGAGCTGAAAAAAGAGCCGGTAAAACTTAATCACCTAGCGGATGAAGTTATCGCCCAGCTCAGCCCCCAGGCGGATAGACAAAACCTTTCTATCGCCAAAGAGTTCGCCGCTGACTTGCCTTTTGTTCCTGCCGACAAAGATAGGGTTCGGCAGGTGATAGCCAATCTGGTTCACAACGCCATCAAATTCACCCCTGCTGGGGGCAGGATAACGATCACCAGTCGAGCGCTCGAGGATTCAGTTATTGTCGATATAGCCGATACCGGAATAGGCATCCCCAAGGAAGACCTACCTCGCGTCTTTGAGCGTTTCTATAAGGGAGACAAAGCCCGGGCCGGAGAAGGCACTGGCATGGGACTGGCTATCGCCAAGCATGTCGTTGAGGCTCATGGAGGTAGTATTTGGGTTCGGAGTGAAGAGGGTAAAGGCTCGACTTTCAGCTTCAGCCTGCCGTTCCAGGCAAGTTTGAATAAAGACTAAAAATTTAACCAAATTTTAACATAGCCTTAAACCGTCCTTAAACTCTACTTGTTACAGTAATGGTAGATGAAAAGGACAGCAGGTTTAAGGCTTTTTGATTTGGCCAAGAAAGGAGGTGATAGAAATGCGAAAAACCTTAGCACTGGTTGCCCATGATTCAAAGAAAGAGGACATGGTGCGGCTGGTCAAGGCACATAAGGAGAACCTGGCTGGACTTGATCTGGTTGCCACTAGGGGCACGGGACAAGCTATTCAAGCCAGGGCTGGCTTAGCGGTCACCTTGGTGCAGAGTGGTCCTAATGGTGGGGATCAACAAATCGGAGCCCTAATAGCCAGTGGAGAGGTGAACGCAGTGATTTTTCTGCGTGACCCTCTTACGGCTCATCCTCACGAACCAGATGTCTCTGCACTCTTGAGGGTCTGCGATGTCCATAATGTACCCCTGGCAACCAATATCGCTAGTGCCGAAGCTGTGCTATATCTTCTCTTTAAGCAGCTTGAAGCACTGGGAGAACATCACACAGCGGCGCAGTTTACCAGTGAAATGGCGTCCGTGTATTAAATAAAAAATAACAATAAGGAGGAAAAGAACTGAATATGCGAAAGAAACTGCTTATAATATTGCCGGTAGTGGTGGTAGTGGCCTTGATTATCACCATTATTGCCCTAAGCGGTTGTGGTGGTAGTTCTATTAAAATTATCGGTTCCAATACGGTAACGCCGCTATCTTCGGTATGGGCGGAAGAATTTATGAAGACACATCCCGACGTGAGCATTGCTGTTAGCGGTCCTGGTTCCGGGGTAGGAATCGCTGCCCTGATCAATGACACTACAGGCATCTGCCAGGCCTCGCGCAAGATAAAGCAAACAGAGATTGACCAAGCAGAAGCCAATGGAGTAGAACCATATGAGATACAGGTAGCTACAGACGCCCTCTCAGTAGTGGTGCATCCATCAAATCCGG
>JAGMDB010000101.1 GCA_023128875.1 Dehalococcoidia bacterium
CCCTTCTCTATCCTTTCCTTCCTGGCTCTGCCTGTAATTCCTGAGTTGAGGTTGACCGATTTGGGGCTGGTATCACTGTGACTGAGAGCTATTGGCTGGCGGCTAATTCATTTCTGTCTTGTGGCCCATAGTGGAGTAGCCTCAAAGGGCTCACCACTCAGTTTAGCCTGTAAAGTTTCCTCCAGCTTCTCGACGGGCACCCGGATTTGTGCCAGGTTATCTCTTTCCCGGATGGTAACCTGGTTATCTTCCAATGACTGGAAATCGATGGTGATGCAAAAAGGAGTGCCAATTTCATCTTGACGCCTGTATCTCCGTCCAATGCTCTGTGAATCATCATAACAGGTCATAAAACTGGGGCATAATTGAGCATAAACCTTTTTGGCCAGAGGAATTAGTTTTTCATTCTTACTCAGAGGCAGGATAGCTGCTTTCATCGGGGCTAAAGAGGGCTGGAGGCGCAGAACTAGTCTGGCTTCTCCTTCAACTACCTCTTCATGGTAAGCGTCAATAAGCAAGGCTAACACAGAGCGGTCAACGCCGCCCGATGGCTCGATAATGTAGGGAATGTATCTCTTCTTTTCCTCATTATCATAATAGCTGAGGTCTCTGCCGCTGTATTTGGCATGCTGAGTCAGGTCATAGTTACCTCTATTGGCAATGCCTTCCAATTCTGACCAGCCCATAGGAAACAGATACTCGATGTCATAGCAATCCTTAGCGTAATGGGCCAGCTCCTCCTTGCCGTGCTGGCGCAGACGGAGGTTTTCCTTTCTTATGCCAAGATTGATGTACCAGTTGAAGCGCTCCTTCACCCAATAGTCAAACCAGTGTTCATCAGTCCCTGGCTTAACGAAATATTCCAACTCCATCTGCTCAAACTCTCGAGTTCTGAAGATGAAGTTTCCCGGTGTTATCTCGTTGCGAAAGGATTTTCCTATCTGGGCAATGCCCAGAGGCAATTTCTTTCTGGAAGTGCTGAGTACATTTTCAAAGTCGGCAAACATAGCCTGCGCAGTTTCGGGGCGAAGGTAAATGGTGCTTGCTTCTTCCTCCACAGGGCCGATAGCCGTTTTGAACATTAAATTAAACATGCGAGGCTCAGTCAGCTCACCACCACACGTGGGGCACCTCTCATTACTTATTTCGCTAGCTCGCCATCTGAGATGACAGGAGGTGCATTCCACCAGGGGGTCAGTAAAGCTATCAACATGGCCACTGGCCCTCCAGACCTCGGGATGCATCATGATACTGGCATCTATGCCTACAACGTCATCCCGCTCCTGAACCGTAGCTTTCCACCAGGCATTTTTAACATTGCGCTTAAGCTCCACTCCCATAGGGCCGTAGTCCCAGCAGCTGGCCAGGCCACCGTATATTTCGCTGCTGGGAAAGATAAACCCTCTTCGCTTGCATAAAGAAACAATTTTCTCCATATTTACCCTGTCAGGCATTTCATATCTCCTTGAAGTATGCTAGCTTACCAGCTTTGGCTGTTTGGCGTCAAAGGCGCAGACTCAGGCCATGCCTTGATTTTGGTGAAGTTATTCTCCCTTTTATTTCAACAGTAAACCAGTTGTTGAACAAGATAGCGCAGGAGTGGTGTAGCCTGCAGTAGCTGCATTTTGAAGGGAAAGTCCCTGAGGGGTTGTTCTGGCTGGTGCTATTTGGGCTTGCTGCGAAAGTTTTGTTGGTTATATTTCTGTCGCAATTTTGGTTTTTCGATCTTGCCAGTGGGGTTCCGTGGCACATTATCAAATATTATGTACCTGGGCCTGGTGTATCGGGCCAAATTCTGTTCACAAAAAGCGTTTATCTCTGCCCTGGTCGGAGTTTCGTCAGCTTTTGGCTGAATTATCGCTACAGCTATTTCCCCCAACCTACTATCAGGGATTCCGATAACGGCCGCGTCATAGATTTTGGGATGCCTGTGAAGAACCTCTTCCACTTCAACGGGGTAGATATTCTCACCACCGGTAATGATTACGTCTTTCTTCCTGTCAACGAGATAAAGAAACCCTTCATTGTCCATGCGGGCCATATCACCAGTGTATAGCCAGCCATCTCTTATCGTTTCGGCGGTCTTTTCAGGATTTTTGTAATACTCTTTCATTATGCCGCAACCTTTGACAATTAATTCCCCAACCTCTCCTTGAGCCATGTCTTTACCGTTGTTGCTGACTATGCGCGTCTCCCAATTGAGCCCCGCTTTTCCAATGGCGCCTACCTTTTCCTCATTTTCTATACCCAAATGAACACATCCCGGCCCTGTGGCCTCGCTCAACCCATAATTAGTGTCATATTGCATATCAGGAAAGTATTGTTTCCAATGCTTAACCAGTTCGGGAGGCACCGGTTGGGCTCCGATATGCATAAGCCGCCAACAACTCAGATCATAGTCTTTCTTATTTAGCTCTCCCTTGTCCATTGCTATCAGAATATCATGAACCCAGGGCACCAGCAGCCATACTATTGTTCCTCTCTCCTTGTGAACAGCTTCGAGAATACATTGGGGGTCGACCTCTTTCAAAATGGTGGCCCGGCCGCCTACAATCAGGCTGCCGAACCAGTGCATCTTGGCTCCAGCGTGATACAGTGGTGGGATGAGAACGAAGTTATCCTCGTGTTTTTGATAGTGGTGAGCGTTCTCGGTTATGGCAGCGCACGTCATGTTCTTGTGGGTGAGAAGTATGGGTTTAGGGGCTCCAGTCGTGCCTGAGCTAAAGTAGAGGCCGCACCCGTCTTCATCGGCCACTTCTATATGTGTGGGTTTGGGTGAAGAGTTTCTTATCGCATCCTTGAAGCTGTCCATATAGGCAGGGGAGCTCTGCCCAGCAAGAATGTAATGATTTATGGTGGGCAACTGGGAGTGGATAGCGTCAACCCTTTCAATAAACTCCTCTCCCAGGATCATTGCCTTGGCTTCAGCTATATCTGCACAATATTTTAGTTGGTTACTGGTGAATCTGAAATTGAGGGGAACTGCCCATGCTCCAGTTCTAATGATGCCAAAGTAAGCCTCAAGCCATTCTGTAGAGTTCATCATCCAGTGTATAACTTTATCGCCTTTCCTGATGCCCTTATCCAGAAGAGCGTTGGCTATCCTGTTTGCCCTTTCGTCGAACTCTTTCCAGGTGATTTCCTTCCTTATCCCTTCACTCGGTTCTAATTCAACAAGCGCTGTATCATTAGAATACTTCCTGGCGTTACTGGCTAACATCTCTGAGATAGTGGTCATTTATTCAGTTCATCTCCTGCGCAAATCATCACGCCGCTGGTAATAGCTAAACGGGGTAACCGAGTGGCCATCCAGGGCAGGAGTATTATAGTGATGCCGAGTTTCCCATTTCAACTCACAATGAGGTAAATATCATCCCTTATGGCTTCTGGCACAATCATACACCCACGGCATCTGGTTAGCCATCCCTTACTAGCAAGGCGAACCTCAATTCGTTATAATCGTACCATAGTGGAATTGAAAGAGGAACCAGGAAACAGGTATAATCGGTTTTAGATTGATTAGAAAGGCTCCTTACCGAAGACGAAGCCCAAGGAACATATATGTCCATCAAGCATCCTAGCAACAGAACATAGAAAATATTAAGAGAGGGAGGAAAGAGATGGGAACTAAGGGAAGAAAGAATGTGAAAAAACCCAAGAAGAAAAAGGTAAAGAGCTAGGCTTGCATCATGGCGGAACTGAAGTCGGTATGAGTAGACTGTCGGAGGGAGATAAGCGATGATAAATGGGTATGATGTAGAAGTTAAGTTACTTGCGGTTACTCCCGAAGCCGAAAAGCTAATAGAAGCGGCGGGGAGATTATGCTGGGATACCCAGGATAAAGTAGGGACGGTGCCGGACCGCATCCAGGAATGGATAAAGGTAGGGCATGAGTCAATGATTGAGCATGCCTGTGCCACCTTTCATATCAGGGCCAGCCGTGTCTTAACTCATGAGCTTGTCAGGCATAGATTGGCCAGCTATAGCCAGAGGAGCCAGAGGTATGTAAGAGAGAACGAGCCAAGATACATTGAGCCCCCTGAAATTAAGGAAAGGGGCGAGCCTGCTCATGAGCAATTTGAGGAGGCAATGAAGGTTTGCTGGGAAATTTATGGAGATTTGCTGGCTAAGGGGGTAAAACCTGAGATAGCCCGCTATGTTCTTCCTAATGCCTGTGAAACACAAATAATCTGTACCTGGAATTTCCGCGAGATCCGTCATATCATTAAACTGCGTACATCTAAACGAGCGCTTCCTGAAATAAGAGCAGTAGCTAGCGAGATAAGAAGGATAGCGCAGAAAATAGCACCTCAAGTGTTCCAGGATTCATAGTCCGCTATATCCTCCTGCGAGGAAATACAAACAACCTGTTGATGAAAGAGCTTATCGAGGGTGCACGTCAGCTAGGGATAGACCTCAATGCCAGGCGGGTGCAGCAATTCGAACTCTATTATCAAAAGCTAATAGAGTGGAATGAGAAAATTAACCTCACCACCATAATTGGCTACCAGGAGGCTCAGGTGAAGCATTTTCTTGATTCCATAAGTGTGATTTCAGCTTTGACCAAAGAGGAAATGTACAAGGCAGATTTTAGTATTATCGATATAGGCACGGGCGCTGGTTTTCCTGGCCTGCCGCTTAAAATTCTTCTCGCTGAGCCAAGATTGGTGCTCGTTGATTCGACGGCTAAGAAGGTGGCTTTCCTGCGCTGTGTTACCCGGGAGTTGGGATTGGACAACGTGGAAATAGTCTGTGGTAGAGCTGAGGAAATAGCCCATTTGCCATTATATCGCCAGCGGTTCGATTTGGCTCTCTCCCGTGCTGTAGCCTCATTGCCTGTGTTAGCGGAATTAGCCTTACCTTTCTGTCGAATTGGCGGGAAATTTGTGGCTCAAAAGAAAGGCGAAGTGGAGCAAGAAATGAAGAAGGCTGTTAAAGCTATTGAGACTCTGGGTGGCAAGTTAGGCCAGGTAAAGAGAATAGAGCTAGAGGGGCTCAGTGATGGGCGATATTTGGTAATTATTGATAAAATATATCCTACGCCGGAGAAATATCCGCGTCGTCCCGGCGTGCCAGGGCGGCGCCCAATTTAGGAGGTGAGTAAAATGTGGCACAGAAGGTCGTGGAGATTTTACTTCGGAATCCCTCATTTTGGTTTCTACTTCCATGGGCCAAAGCCATTCCCAGGTAAGGAAGAGTACCTTAATATGCTTCGAGAATATAAAAAGGAGCTGGAGGAGGAATTACAGGAAGTAGAGAAGGAGGTTAACGAGGTAAGGGAGAGTTCTTAACCCCCTTTACAATGGGCTAATAGATAGTTTCCTTGTTTAATATGACAGGGAGGAAAAGCTCGGGTAGCATAATTGTGCCTGCGCGCTGATTCGGGTGAAGATAAGTAAGTGAGGGGGATATGGGGGCAACAAATGAATATTTTCAATGCCTGCCTCGAAGCAAGACGACCATATCTGGATCTTGGTGGCCTTGGTATTTTTACCAGTTATGGATCTGCCACAGCCTTTTGGTAGAAGTGAATTTGTTCATACTTCCCATTCGGAAACCGCAACCATACCAGGTGCTTTTAAGGATAAAGGGGTAAGGGAGGCTACATGGAGGCTCC
>JAGMDB010000102.1 GCA_023128875.1 Dehalococcoidia bacterium
CTTTAGGGGCAGCTCTGTTTACGGTGGTTTCTATTTTTGGCTTTAGTGGGGTGGCTGATCCCTCACGAGTTGCCGCCGGTGTAGTAATTGGTATCGGCTTTATTGGTGCGGGCGTTATATTTCGTGGCCCTCAGGCAGGAGAAGTAACAGGGCTAACCACTGCAGCGAGCATGTGGGCTGCTGCTGCTGTAGGTTTAGCTGCTGGGGCTGGGTTATACTTGATTTCTGCTGTTGCAACTCTCCTCATAGTAGTTAGCTTGCTGCTTTCTAAGATCCTTGACTAAAATACTGAAACAAAAAATATAGTATCAATGCTTATCTAAATATTTTGACACAGTAGATACTGTCTGTGTCACTAGAAGGGGCCAAACCTCGAACACTGGTATTTGGCACAATAGAGCAAGAAGGTTTAACTTTTACCTCCGCGGCTTTAAGTATTTGTTTATTATGCGTAAGTCTGATAGCAACTCTGCGCAGAAAGGGGAAGCTCGTTCTGTGAAATGGGCTAGCTATGAAAGAGGCAAAACTAAGAGAAGGAAGGAATCCCAACGGAGGAAGTTATTGGAGCCAAAAACAAGGTATGGTAAGAGTGATCACGTGGCTGAAGGATAATTTCAATTCTTTGTTGAATCATGGCAATCCTGATTGGGAGTAGATAAGGGAAAGGATTGATGACAGATGAAAAATACCGCTATTGCCAAGGTATTTAGTGATATTGCCGACCTTCTGGAACTTAAGGAGGAAAACGCCTTCAAGATTCGTGCTTACCAAAAGGCAGCTCGCGCTATTGAGCATTACCCTAAGGAGATAAAGATTATGCTTGATGAGGGGGAAAACCTGAGAAATATCTCCGGTGTGGGCGAAGCTATAGCTAAGAAAACTACTGAACTAGTGACCACAGGAAAACTTGGTTACTATGAGAATTTGAAGGCCGAATTCCCCGAAGGGATAACCAATCTCCTGGCCATTCCGGGAATAGGCCCCAAGACAGCTAACAAGCTTTCCAGTGAGCTAGGGGTAAGTTCAGTTGATGCCTTAGAGCAAGCAATACACAACGGCAAGGTGGCTAAAGTTTTTCGCCTTGGTGATAAGACTGCAGGCAATATCCTGCAGCAGATTCAAGCCCTGAGGCGCAAAGACCAGCGTATTCCCATCGGGGAAGCTTTACCCATTGTAGATGAGATACTTGGCTCCCTTCGCTCTGTTCCCGGAGTGAGGAATTTAACTTATGCTGGCAGTTTGCGGCGCTTCAGGGAGACTCTTGGTGATATTGACCTTATGGGCACTGCAGATAATCCTAAGGAAGTTATAGATACCTTTGTTGCCTTGCCTCCTATAGGGCAGGTGTTAGCTCAGGGGTCAACAAAGGCAAGCGCTATCGCTTCTGGGGGGCTACAGGTTGACTTACGTATGGTAGAGCATGACTCTTTCGGCTCACTGCTTCAATATTTTACCGGCAGCAAGCAGCATAATATCTCTCTGAGGGAGAGAGGGCATAGACAAGGGTTGAAGTTGAGTGAGTATGGCATCACCGATTTAGCCACAGATAAATTGGAGAAATTTGCCGTTGAGGAGGAATTCTACCATCGGCTAGGACTTCAGTATATCCCTCCTGAGCTTAGAGAAGCCCAGGGCGAGGTAGAAAGGGCAGAGAGAGGAACCTTACCAACGCTCGTGGAATTATCCGATATAAAGGGTGACCTTCACATGCATACCAATTGGAGTGATGGACACAATTCTGTTGAGGAGATGGCTCTGGCCGCCAAAGAATTGGGTTACCAGTACATAGCGATTACTGACCACTCTGGGGGGCGCGGCATTGCTCACGGGCTTGATGGAGAGAGGGCAAGAAAACAAATTGGCGATATCAGAACACTGAATGAAAGGTTACATGGCATCCATGTGTTCAGCGGCATAGAAGTTGATATTCGCGCAGACGGTAGATTAGATTTACCCCATGAAATTCTATCTCAGCTAGATATAGTCATCGGTGCTGTGCACTCCGCTATGAATCAGAGCGAGGAGAAAATGACCAGGCGGGTGTTAAGCGCTATAGAGGATCCAGATGTTGATATTATAGCTCATCCCACCTGCCGCCTTCTGGGGGAGCGCGAACCCGTAGCCATAGATTTAGAGACTATCATCCGGGCAGCGGTTAAAAACAATAAGGTGTTGGAAATTAGTGCCATGTACGACCGGCTTGACTTAAACGATATTCATGCTTTTCGGGCCAGGGAACTGGGAGAAAAACTTGTTATTGACACCGATGCTCATAGTACCGCTCATTTAAGCTTTATGAAATTTGGAGTCGGTGTAGCCCGGCGAGCCTGGTGTGAGCCTCAGCATATACTAAATACCTTGCCGCTGGAGCAGGTGCGTAGCTTCCTAAGCAATGGGTAAATGAGTAAGGTTGCGGCCATTTTCGACTTTGATGGTACTTTATCCCGGGGACATATCTGGACAGGGCTTCGCAGGTACTATTTCGAGCATGAAAGAAAGAAGGTACCTTTAGTATTAGCTTTCCTAATCACGCACTTGCCTCTGTGGCTATTCAGTAAGTGCAAATTGTCTGATGAGGAGGCGGTCAGAATGAAGTGGGCGGAGGATCTAAGTGTGTTCTTTAGAGGGGCAAGCAAAGAGGAAGGTTTGGAGGCCTTTCGGTGGGTAGTTTATAATTATATTGTCAAATCATTACGCAGCGATATCGTTGATATCTTAGACCAACATAAGCAAAGCAGGCACGTGGTGATAATTATCTCCGGTGTATTTAGCAACCTCTTAGAAATTGTAGGGCAGACGCTGGGTGTGCCTAATGTAATTGGCACAAAACTTGAAGTAATCGATGCTAAATATACTGGCAAGATTATTAAACCTGTGTGCTCTGGCAAGAATAAGGTTAAATTGCTTGAAGAATTTATCATTCGAAACGAGTTAGATATAGATCTCCCATCAAGCTTTGCTTACGCCGATAGCGCCTTCGATATCCCCTTGCTGAGGCTAGTAGGCAATCCAGTAGCAACTTATCCTGATAAAAACTTGCGCCAATTTGCTGAGCATAACGGTTGGCAAGTTTTGCCCTGAGCCCCTCGAGGCGGCAAGAATATAATCGTGAGTAAGCATAGTCAATCGCAAAATTCTTTATAATCCCTGTGTGGGAGGGGCCTAGGGGGAGGGATTTTGTAAGACATTATGCGGAACACTATAATATATGAATAGAGAATGCCAGGAGATAAGTGTAGTGTCGACACACACAGGCGATATTGAGGCAATTCAACACCTCAAGGAGGCTATTGCTGCCGGTAGGCATTGGTATCTAGCTTTACTCGAAGCTATCAAATTGTGGGCTAGCCGTGAGGAGGATTACAATGGACGGCACTATTGCTACCTTATTGACAATGAAGCTTTTGATTGGCTGGTTCTGGCGGAGAGGTTATGTGAGGAGATTAACGGGCTTATCCCGGATAAAGAACTAATTGACCTCCTTTTCTTCGACCAAGCACCAATAGAATTGACCAAAAATGAATTTAAAGAGTTGATTGGTAATGCCAAATATCAAGCTTATCTCAATTACCTTTACGGTATCCTTATGGAAGAAATTTTGATTTTGACTGTAACTGAAGAGATACGCAAAAGAAAGAGAGCTTTAGGCTTAAATGAGGACAGCGGCACAGTTGACGAGGCTTATCAACACATCTACGGTGCTACTCAAGCGGAGCTGGTAAATCTCTTTAGAAAAGACAAGGGTTATCCTCGGCGCAAATCTATCAACGTTGCTGAGGTTAAGGAATTTACCTACTGGTTATTTAAGCAACGCCTGAAGAGATGCGATAAATCCCGTGTTGCTAGTGATACCAAGAAGGCTTTGGCAAAGTTACACCGCTATATGAAACTGAAAAGCCGCAATGTTTCTCAGCTGCTCTGAGACAATTCCAACTTCAATCTTTCCACTTTATCTTCAAGCGCGCGAAGTTTTCCCTTTTCCCTTTCAATGATATGTGACGGTGCTTTGCTTAGAAAAACGTTATCCCTTAACCTTGTACTAAGTTGCTCAATCCTGATTTGGGTTATTTCGGTTTCCTTTATGAGGCGTTTCTTTTCAGTAAGGGGATCCACCATGCCTGCCCATGGTAAAACCAGCTCAGCTCCTCTCAATACTATAGCCAGGGCTTCTTCATCAACGTTCCTTTTCTCTCGAGCTGAAACGGTAAAAGGATGAACACGCCCTAGAGCCTCTATGGCTTCAGCTTGAGACGTAATGCAAGGTAAGAATTCATCAGCGTAGGCCCGAGCCTCAATCCATCTGGATGACACTACCTTATATTGAGAGCGAGCATTACGGATAGAGCGAATAATCTCTATCACCACATCCATAGCTTGTTCTGCTTCAGGATCGATATATTTATTATTGGCGGTAGGGTATGGAGCTATCGTTATGCAAGCTGACATTTCGTCTTTATTAGGCAGGCGTTCCTTTAAATTCTGCCATAGTTCTTCAGTGATGAAAGGCATGAATGGATGCAGGAGGCGAAGCGATGTTTCCAGTGTATTCACCAGGAAGGTTAAAGGGGAGGGGGTTGATTGGTGGCGAAGGCGTATCTTGGCAATTTCAATATACCAATCACAAAACTCTGACCAGATGAAATCATAGATTTGCTGCGCTGCTTCACCGAACTGGAAATCCTCCATTAGTTTGCTAACATTGCTGACAAGCCTGTTGAGCCTGCTGCAAATCCAGCGGTCTTCTGTCTTCTGTGGGTTTTCTGCTTCTGTTGTCGGCAAAGTTCGTCCTTTTAGTGCTTCGGTATCCATGCTCTGGAGGATAAATCTGGTGGCATTCCATAGTTTATTGGCAAAATTACGACTGGCTTTCAACCTGCCTTCGCCAAGATTTATATCATTCCCGGGAGAGCTGCCAATGGTTAAGGCGAAGCGGAGAGCATCAACACCGTATTTGCTTATGGCTTCGGTGGGATTAATGACGTTTCCTCGCAGCTTGCTCATTTTCTCGCCATTTTCGTCCCGAAGCAATCCATGGAGGTAAACAGTATGGAAAGGGATTTGGCTGGTGTCTTCCAACCCCATCATAATCATTCTAGCGACCCAGAAGAAAAGGATGTCATAGCCTGTCTCCATCACCGAGGTGGGATAGAAATAACGGAGGTCATCGGTATCACTTGGCCAGCCCAATGTGGAGTGCGTCCACAATGCGGAGCTAAACCAGGTATCAAGGACATCAGGGTCCTGGGCGATTTGGTTTGAGCCGCAATGCTCACAAGTTGCAGGCTCATCTACAGACGCGGTTGATTTGCCACAGCTTTGACAATACCATACGGGAATGCGGTGGCCCCACCATAGCTGTCGGCTTACGCACCAATCCCTGATGTTTTCCATCCAGTCAAAATATACTTTGGTGAAGCGCTGTGGAATTATGGTGATGCTGCCATCTCTGATAGCTTTAATAGCTGCTTCAGCCAGTGGTTTTGTATTAACGAACCATTGCAGGCTAACTTTGGGCTCAATCATCGTTTGACAACGGTTGCAATGTCCCACCGAATGAAGATAGGGTTCGGTTTTCTCTAGCAGTCCTTTGTTTTCTAGACCAGCCACTACCTTATCCCGGCAATCGAAGCGTTCCAAGTTTACACAAGGCCCAGCGTTCTCATTGAGAGTAGCATTAGGATTCATAATATCCACCAGCGGCAGATTGTGCCGCCTGGCTATTTCAAAGTCTGTGGGGTCATGAGCTGGAGTTATCTTTAATGCTCCGGTGCCAAAGGAGGGGTCAACTGCATTATCAGCAATGATGGGAATTTCTTTACCTATGATGGGCAGGATGACGTTCTTCCCCACTAAATTTCTGTAGCGCCTATCATCGGGATTGACAGCCACAGCGGTGTCGCCAAAAAATGTTTCCGGGCGGGTAGTAGCCACAGTGACGAAGCCCTCCCCACTGGCCAGGGGGTAACGGATGTAATAGAGATGGCCCCTGACGTCCTTGTGTTCAACTTCAAGATCTGAAAGCGCAGTCTGGCAGCGTGGGCACCAATTTATTATCCTCTCCCCACGATAAATTAAGCCTTTATTATATAGACGAACAAAGGCAGTGCGCACTGCCCTACTGGGACCTTCATCAAGTGTAAAACAGTGCCGTGTCCAATCACACGAAGCTCCCATCATTCGATGTTGACAATTAATATTCTCCCGACTTTTTCTCGCCCATTCCCAGGCCATCTCCGAGAATTTTTCCCTACCTGTGTCATTCTTGGTCAGTTCTTGTTTAGCCAACTTTTGCTCTACAATTACTTGCGTAGCAATGCCAGCGTGGTCAGTGCCAGGAAGCCATAAGGTGGGCTCCCCTTTCATCCTGTGCCACCTAACCATAATATCCTCCAGCGTATCAGTCAGGGCATGGCCCAAATGAAGCTCGCCAGTGACATTAGGCGGTGGCATGATAA
>JAGMDB010000103.1 GCA_023128875.1 Dehalococcoidia bacterium
TTTGGGGATTAGATTCATCATTATCTAGCTACGATTGTTTTCAGGCTTCATGGCAAGTAATGCTACCACCCTATCCAGTATCCTATCGGCTACCTCTCGCTTGGGTAAAAGAGGAAGGCTATCAATTTTACCTTCCCGGTCAATTATGGTTACCCGGTTATTATCGGCACCAAAGCCACTATCGCTGGCTGTAATATCATTAGCCACAATGAGATCAAGCCCCTTTTGCTGCAGCTTTTGTTTAGCGTTTTCCACCAGGTTGCTGCTCTCAGCAGCAAACCCCACTTTAATGAAATCTCCCTTTATACTATCTAAGATATCTGCAGTGCGCTCTAGCTCCAATGTCAATCGATTGCCTTCTTTCTTGATCTTGTCTCTGGCTACACTTAGAGGACGGTAATCAGCTACAGCAGCGGCCATAATCAAAGCATCAGCCTGAGTGGCAGCAACTCCTACCGCTTGATGCATCTCCCGAGCAGTGCAGATACTGACTATTTTCATGCCAACCGGTTTAGTAAGCGAGGTGGGTGCTGTGATTAGCGTTACCCTGGCTCCTCTATCACGGGCCGCCTCAGCTAGCGCATAGCCCATTTTCCCTGAGGATCGGTTAGTTATGCACCGAACGGGGTCAATGGGCTCCTGTGTACCGCCTGCAGTTACCACAATATGCTTGCCGGCCAGATCGCCATTTTCCCCTAACACCTGGCAGATGGAGCCTACAATATCAGTGGCATCAGCAAGCCGCCCTGCGCCTTCCTTACCCGATGCCAACCTGCCTGAAGCTGGCTCCACAATAATAAAGCTGCGTGCCTTCAGCTTAGATAGATTATCTTGGGTGATAGCATTTTCAAGCATATTTACGTTCATAGCTGGTGCCACAATTATTGGAGACTTGCTCGCCAGCACTGTAGCACATAGCATGTCATCAGCGATGCCAACAGCCAGTTTAGCAATAATGTTAGCTGTAGCCGGTGCAATGACTATTACATCAGCTTCAGCTAGAGATATGTGTTCTATGCTGAACTCAGAGGTTAGATTAAACATCTCAGTAACCACAGGCCTTCCGGTGATAATTTGGAATGTCAAAGGGGTTACAAATTCAGTAGCTGCCTTAGTTATAATCACATTTACTCTTGCTCCTGACTGGGTTAGCTGGCTGGCAATAGCTACCGCCTTGTACGCAGCGATGCTCCCTGTAACTCCCAGGACGATGGTTTTTTCCTTCAGCACAATGTCTCCTTGGCTAATCTTCCACCTTGTTCATCTTATAGATGAGGCGTAACCCAATTAATGACAAATGGGGATTTACTATTTCTATTGCTGGTATCTCTTTAGCTAGATGAGCATGGCCTCCAGCAGCCACCACTTTTGCCTTACATCCCAATTCTGCCTCTATGCGTTCCAGTATCTTCTCGATAAGCCCGATGTAACCAAAGAATATGCCTGATTGTATAGCGGAGATGGTGTCACTGCCGATGACCTGTTTAGGGTGCGTTAACTCTACTCGGGGAAGCATCGCAGTGCGCGCAAACAATGCTTCGCTAGATATATCAATCCCCGGGGCAATAACTCCACCAAGATAATTACCTTCTTTGGAAACAACATCAAAAGTAATAGCAGTGCCAAGGTCGACGATAATTACTGGCTCTCCATAAAGGTGGTGAGCAGCAACGGCATTCACCACTCGGTCGGGGCCAAGCTCTCGAGGATTATCTACACAGATACGTACTCCTGTTTTTACGCCGGCTCCAACTACCAAAGGCGAAGTGCCTAAATATTTTTGACACATTTCCTGGAAAACAGTCACCAATGGTGGGACAACACTGCACAAAGCTACCCCTGTGGTTTTGGAGACTGGAAG
Organism: Dehalococcoidia bacterium; assembly: GCA_023128875.1. Classification (GTDB taxonomy): domain Bacteria; phylum Chloroflexota; class Dehalococcoidia; order GIF9; family AB-539-J10; genus JAGMDB01. Next base: position 1,862 of record JAGMDB010000103.1, read on the forward strand.
TTTCTGGCGCTGGAGAAAAGTAAGTAATAAAGCACCATACTCATCTGCTAAGCGGTCAACACCAGTGGCTAACCGCCAGGTGGCTCTTAGTCTATCACCATCGAATATCCCCAATTTGATGCTGGTGTTTCCAATATCAATAGCCAATAACATAATAACTTACCCACCATTCTACAGGTATGTGGAGTGAGTATAGCATCTTGACCTAGCCTCCGCTACTGCAGCAGAATTCAGGCTTTAAGGTATTGAAGGCATCATTGTCCCTGTGTAAGCTCCCTTAATTCCTTAACCATCGCCCGCCAATGTGTGCCCTGCCAGTAGATGCGGCGGCATGAAGGACATTCCATATATTGTTCTTGAGTTTCAAAGACACGGGGCGGAACTAAGTTTTGTACCTCTTCTCTCCTTCGAGGTATGAGCATCTGGTTACACTCAAGGCAAAGAGAAAAGGGCCTGAAATAATAGTTTAAATTCAAGGCTTTCACCGTTTCCCGTAGTTGGGCTTTGGGTTCATCATGTTTGATAAGTATAGCCTTGAGCTTACCATCTGTAACTAGGCGCCTTTTAGTGATTTGGGTATCTCTGGTCAAAATCACTCTGCCCTCATTAAGGGCAAGTTCAATCATTTTGCCGTCGTCCTTTTCCTTAAACAGCAAGGTATCATAGCCAATCACTCGTAACCATCTGGCAAGCTTGCCCACATTATTGTCCACGATGAATTTAATTCCCATAGCTTTTACCTGGGGCAAAGATAAATGGTGAAGTTGTTAACTGATTTAAAGCCACTTCCGGCGACGCAGGTAAACAAACATGCCTGCGCTTATGACTGCCATAACGGAGAGCAATATACCAAGTGGTAAGAGACTGCCCGATTCTACTCCCCC
>JAGMDB010000104.1 GCA_023128875.1 Dehalococcoidia bacterium
AATGGAGATTTAACTATGGAAATAGTGCCAGATGAGGAAGGATCCAGCATGGGTACACTATCCTGTTGTGAAAGAGGGTATAAGGCTGACGCAGCAGTAATCCCTGAACCCACTAACATGAACGTGCTGGTAGCTGTGAAGGGTAATTTGAGCGGCGCGATAACGGTGTTTGGTAGGGCTGGACATGCTGATATCACCCAGCCTCATTGGAAGGAGGGGGGAGCAGTAAATTCTATGGTGAAAGCGGTGCAAGTAATACGGGCTTTGGAGGAATTAACCAGAGAATGGAGAGACAGGCCAGATATGGCGCACAAATTCCTGGATCCGGCTATAGTCACACCGACTATCATAAGGGGTGGAGAGTGGCTCATTACACATCCTGAAGAGGTTCAGATAGGATTTAGCTCAGATTTCAGCCCTGGTATGGTAAATACAGTAAGGGGAGAGATAGAGGAAAAGATAATGAGTGTTGCGGCTAGTGATCCATGGATGAAAGAACACCCACCAAAGCTTGAAGCTGGCTGGTTGCATGGCGCAGAAATCGATGAAAATGAGCCGATAGTTGAAACCGCTATGGAGGCAGCAAGAGAGCTGGGCATTGAGCCAAAACTAGTAGGCTGGGGCACGTTAACTGATGCAGTTCATCTGGTAAATTGCTTGAAGATTCCCACTATTTCCATTGGGCCTGATGATAAGACAGCCCACGCCACTGATGAATTCGTGGATATTGGGCAATTGGTGAAGACAACTAAAGTCTTAGCCCTGGCTGTCTTAAGGTGGTGTGGGTATGCATGAAAAACAATGCAGGTATGTTTCTGGCAAAACTGTGAAAATTTAGTGACTGAGTGCTTCTGGAGAGCAGTGAGAGGTGATGTAGATGCCCAAAAAAGGGGGAGCTATGTAATAAAAATGGAGTAGTGTGAATTGATGCGTGTAACAAACAAAAATGAATGAAAGAAGGAGTGCAATTAAAGAATGGGTTTGAGAGATAAAGCCACAGAATTATATCATCCTGAAACACAGGCTCCATTCACCTTAGAGGAGTACGAGAAGAGAAGAACCAGGGTAAGGGAAACAATGGCCAGACAGAAAATTGACCTTCTTTACTGCTCGACACCAGAAAGCCTTTGCTATCTTACAGGCTATACAAGCAGTTATTATCAGTCGGAATCCCCCAAGGAGTGGCTACCACTGAGTGGGCTGGCTATTAAACAAGATTCAGACAAAATCATCCTTTTTGATACTGAAGAGGAGCAGGTATTAGCATCCAGCCATACTGTTGCTACTGATATTCGTATACACAGACCCAGGTCTCGGATTCCTGTGCTGGAGTTCATCATCAAGAATTTAGGGGAAGAGGGCTGGCTAAAGGGCACCGTTGGCCTGGAGAAAGGGAGCTATCGTCCCAATCGAGTTGTCAGTGAGATGTTCCAGGCTGCTGTGGAAAAAGAAGGATGCAGTGTGGTGGATGGCTTCGATATCGTCAGAGATATTCGGGCAATAAAGTCTCCGCAGGAGATGGTCTATATCAGAACAGCAGCGAAGATTGGCGATATTGGCATGAAAGCAGCAATTGAGCATATAGGGCCTGGGATGACGGAGATTGATGTCCGTGCGGAGATTGATTATGCTTGTGCCAAAGCGGGCGGAGAGAATTCTGCACTACCTACATACGTTCTTACAGGACAAAGATCTGCTCATCCCCATGCCCTGGCCTCCAGACAAATGATTATGCCGGGAGATATAGTTTACATCGATATATGCGGTGTTTATAACCGCTATCATGTTGATATAGCCAGAACGTTATCAATGGGCGAACCTCATCCTGAGGTGGTGAAGCTGATAGCTTTGTCGACCAAAGCTTGGCCTGCCGTCTTGTTAAAGGCAATCAAGCCAAACCGCACTTTCAGTGAAGTTAATAAGGCAATGGAAGCCTATTATACAAAGGTGGGTATTTTGGACGACGCATGGTGGGTTGGTGGCTATGACCTTGGCATAGCTTTTGCTCCGGAGTGGCCTGGCGTCTTTTACTACGGCCCGGGAAGCAACCCTGGAGATAAAATTTTCCTTCCCGGCATGGTGTTTAACTATGAGACCGCTTTCTATCTCCCTGAAAGGGCAGGCCTATCCACAACTATCGACACAATAGCAATTAATGAGACGGACGCCGAAATACTGAGCAAATTTCCTCCTGGCCTCGTCGTGGTAGATGCTTAAATGAAGCTGCGGTATTTCCCCTCCAAGCAATAAACAAAATTCAAAGCTAGAAAGGAATTTGAAAAAATGAAAGCTATCTTAAATTCTTTATCCGAGGATGAAGTAGAGCGTATTCACGAGGCGAGCCTGCAGATTCTAAAGGAAACTGGGGTTAAGATTCTGAGTGAGAAAGTGCGAAAATTGCTTGCTGAGAATGGTGCGGATGTCAATGGGGCCATCGTAAAGATTCCAGGTTCTCTTGTAGCAGAAGCAATTAAGAAAGCCCCAAAGGAGCTGACGCTGTGTGCACGGGAGCCAAGATGTGACCTCAACCTTCCATCAAGTGAATTTCGCTTTCTATCCACAACTGGTTTTTCGCCATTCATAACCACAAATCTTGAGACCGGGGAGAGGAGGAAGTCAACAAGCTCTGACGTGAAGGACTTTGCTGTAGCAGGTGATTATCTTGATACAGTTGATTTCTTCTGGCCCAGTGTACTTCCTGGTGAGATATCGCCTCCGCTCCAGGAACTCTACTCTTTGGCCATTGCATTTGAAAATAACAGGAAGCATATTCAATGTTCCTGTGTAACTGAGAAAACGGCCAAATGGCAAATCAGGCTGGCAAGCGCTATTGTTGGTGGTGAAGAAGCGCTGAAGAAAAGACCTATTTTTTCAACGATTAACTGTCCTATTGCCCCGCTGACATTTGAGGAAGGCGCATGTGAGGCGATGGTTACACTGGCGAAGGCAGGAATTCCCACTGCGCCTATGACTATGGTCTTAGCGACTACAACTGCTCCAGCGACACTGGCTGGCACACTGGTAATGGGGAATGCTGAGGAACTCGCCTCTCTTGTCATTGTTGAGTGCGCCAATCCTGGTGCGCCGATGATTTACACTTCGGAAGCAGCGCCAGCAAATATGAGGACGGGAGAAATCAACTATAACGCACCTCAGTACTTAGTGATTTCAGCAGCAGGTGCTCAGATGGCGAGGTTCTACAAGATCCCCAGCCTGGCGGCCGATGTCTTCTTAGGAGAGGCGCCTTCTGATATTCTGTCTTTTGAACGTAATGTATTGCGAGCTGCTATGTGGTTTATGTGCAAGTCGGACCTTTCTCCTTCGTTAGGGTGCCGTGACCTGGCAATGAGTGCCTCATTGGGTCAACTGGTTCTTGATTGTGAGGCTTGCGAGCATGCCCGTGCCTATTTGCGCAGATTCGAACTGAATGATGATGCTTTGGCGCTGGATCTCATTCATAGAGTTGGCCCTGGCGGCCACTTCTTGGGTGAAAAACACACATTGAAGCATTTCAAGCAAGAAATATGGAGTAGAGAACTTTCTGATACTTTTATTCTCGACCCGGAGACAAAGGGCTCTTTTATTGAAAGAGCGAGGGTAAAGGTGAGGGAGATACTTGCTACATATACACCACCCCCTGTTGAAGAGAGTGTCCACAAGGAGATGGAACAGATCCTGCGACATGCCGAGAAGGATATACTGGGGGATGGTTAATGGCTTCACGATCAACACGAATATATACACGGGCTAGAATACATGCGAATTGCGGAGAATCAGTTTAGGGAGAATCATAAAGATGGCTAAACCCAGTTTAAGCTTCTTGTCGGAAGGAGAGGTAGAGGCTATTCATAATGCCTCGTTAGAAGTTCTGGAAAATACTGGCATTAAAACTAGTAGTAAGAAAGCGCTTGATATTTTGAAAAAAGCTGGAGCGAATGTTGATTACGACAAGAACCAGGCGACTATTCCTCGCAGCTTAATTGAGGAGGCATTAAGAAGGGTTCCTAAAACTGTAAAACTTTGTGCCAGAGATGCAAAATATGACTTTGTATTGAGCAAGGAAGAACCACATTTTACAACAAGCGGATTTGCGCCTTTCATAACAGATTGGGAAAGTGGTAAACGCAGGCTTTCGACTAGTAGTGATCTTGCTCGTTGGGCAAGATTGGTAGATTATCTTAATAATCTTAATATTACCTGGATGTCGGTGTGCGCCAATGAAATACCAGCCCCGATGCGAGACTTAGTCGAATTTGTTACTGCTCTAAAAAACACAGGTAAACATCTTGAGCCCGAAGGGCTCAGCGCCAGGAAAGCACAGTATCAAATTGAAATTGCTGCTGCTGTTGTTGGTGGCAAGGACGAGCTTAGCCGAAGGCCAATTTTTTCGGCGATTCAGTCTCCCATTTCTCCTCTTAGGTACGATGAGGGAGAAATAGAAGCTGCTATAGAATTTGCCAAAGCAGGTATTCCTGTTGTCTCCCTCACAATGCCCTTAGCAGGTGAGACATGCCCAGTTACGTTGTTAGGAACAATGGTTGTTACCAATGCCGATAACCTAGGAAACTTAGTTATCCTCGAGTTTGCTAGCCCTGGGGCTCCTGTAATATATGGTGCCTCATCCACAGTTGCAAATCCCAGAACAGGTATGTGTATGATAGGCGCACCTGAACGTAGCGTAATACACATGACCCTTGCTCAATTGACGCGCCGTTATGGGCTCCCGTGTATGTTGGCTGGAGGCAATTCCGATAGCAAGCTTCCCGATATGCAGGCAGGCTTTGAAAAAGCTACGACGCTTACCACTCTTATACTAACGGGAGGCGTGGATATTGTTGACGGTTTAGGAGCGATAGATTCAGCAAATACTATGTGCCCGGAGGCACTGGTTATTGATAACGAAATTGCACATGGAGTTATGAGAGCTTGTCGTGGATTTGAAGTAAATGATGATACTTTGGCCGTGGATATCATTCACAAAGTTGGCCCTGGCGGCGTCTTTTTAGGAGAAAGGCATACTTTAAGGCATTACAAAACAGAGATCTGGATGCCAGAGCTTAGTGACAAAAATACCTATGAAACTTGGCAAAGAATGGGCTCTAAATCAATGGACAAAGTGGCTAAAGAGAAAGTCAAAGAAATATTGGCTACGCATAAACCTCAACCTATCCCTGAAGATGTTGAGAAGGAAATATCTCAGATTCTGAAGAGGGCAGAGGCAGAATTCTTGACGAAGAGCTAGAGCTAAAAGTTAGTTTCAATAATGGAAAAATATTCTGCAGAAGGGAAGATTCAAAATCACTGTCAGGGAAGGAAGGGAATAGAGGGACATGTGTTACATAGGAGCTAAAATTAAAGGAGGGATTATAGAAAATGAGTAAACCTGAGATAAGTTTTTTGTCACAAGATGAGATAGAGGCTATTCATAATGCCTCGTTGGAAGT
>JAGMDB010000105.1 GCA_023128875.1 Dehalococcoidia bacterium
TGGCATGACTCAATATCTATTATGAGAGAAGAGCTGACACAAGAGGATTACAGAGCTCTGGGTGAAAAGATGATTAAAGCTTACTATGAGCGGTATTCGCCCTTTGACTCGGACATAACCATAGGCACCGAAATGAACATCAATTTCTCCCTGGATGACGAGAATAAATACAGGATAACAGGATTCATAGATCGGCTGTCGCGGACTCAAGAAGATGTTCATGAGATTCATGACTATAAAACCTCAGCCTATCTGCCTGGCCAGGAAGATGCTGACACTGACAGACAGCTCGGCTTATACCATCTCGGGGTTCAGAGGAAGTGGCCACATACTAAGAATATCAGGCTTATCTGGCATTACCTTGCTTTTGACACGGAACTGATCTCCTATCGCAGCCCGAACACCATCTCAAACTTGGTTGCAGCTACTAAGAGATTAATCGATGAGATAGAGTCGGCTCAGGATTTTTCACCAAAGGAATCCTGGTTATGCGAATGGTGTGAATATCCTGATCTATGTCCACTGAGAAAACATTTCTTCAAGGTGGAAACTCTAGCAGTAAATGAGTACCTCAATGAACCAGGAGTCATGCTCGTTAACAAATATGTGGCTCTCAAGAATGAAGCCAAGAAGATAGACACTGACATAAGTAAGGTGAAAGAGGCAATGCTTGATTACGCTATAAAGGAGGAAGTTGAGGTCATAAAAGGCAGCGACTATAAAGCAAGAATCAGATTTGATGAGAGGTTAAAATTCCCAGGGAAGAATGATGCCAAGCGCCAACAGTTGGAAGACGTAATTAGAGAAGCATCTAAATGGACGGATGTTTCTCAGCTCGATACAACATCGCTTGCTCACATTGTCGAAAATAGCCTCTGGAGCAAAGATTTAATTGATAAAATCACGCAGTATGGCAGAATAGAAGCAAGTAGTTCCGTTCACATGTCAAAACTGGGGGACGAGGAAAAGTAAGCAAAAAAGAGGCTAAATATCCATATATGGATACCCAGCCTCTCCAATAGTAGTAATGCCAGTTTTAGCCTTTTCCTATCCTGAACATCTTAGTCCCGCACACAGGACACACACCTTGGGTTGCCGGCCTACCATTTTTCATGGTTATAGCCTTCGCATCCTTCATTTCCCTTTTGGCTCGGCATTTCACACAGTATGCTTGCATTCGAGTTCACCTCCTTTTTGGCATGAAGGGTAAACCATTTACTTCACTAGGTCAATAGCCCAATAGTCATATATAGACTACAAATTTGCTTTTAAGGCGCTTTTAACAGGCCCCCTAATAGCAATAAGCTCAATTACCCACCCAATAGAGCTTCTGAAACGAGTTTTCGATAAAGGTTGCCCCGTATTTGTTGGCAATGAGACCAATACAACGCCAAAGTAAGAGCGACATCGGCTCTCTTGATTCAACGCTTTGTCAACGCCAAACTCGTCACTATATATTGGATAGATACTACAACAAATGTTAAGATTTCCGACGTCAAAGCGGCCACACGAGCCTCGAGCCCATCCATATGGATAGCTTTACACAACCTGAGACTAGATGAAATGGTGCGCAGTAATTGCTAGAATTTTTGATTGCAATTTCGTAATCACCAGCAAAACTGAAATGGATCGTCAGCTATCAATAGGCAAAAGGGGAGACTGTTCCAGTCTATTTCCTGTATTCCCTCGGCGAAGTGATATAATTCACTCCAAAATACCTAAATGAGGAGATGAGTTGAGCACTTTAAGATTAGGGTTGGCTCAGATTAACACTACCGTGGGTGATCTGCGCGGCAACACAAATAAGATAATACGATTTAT
>JAGMDB010000106.1 GCA_023128875.1 Dehalococcoidia bacterium
GTCACGCCAGAGATATTGGATGCGACCCCGGGGGGCTTTGAGTTCATATCTTCAAGACCTGGAAATTGACCTTTTTCCTGTCATCGTTTCGGTTCCCTTTAGAAGCGGACATAAACTTCTGCCCTCGATTTGGCCCGAAGTTGCTGAGCGACATAAGACCGAAAGCTTGCGTGAGCTAGCCAAGGAATACGGGGTCTCTCATGAGGCAGTAAGACGAACTATAATGAAGAATAGCCAGAATCAAGGCGGGCATTAGAAGCCCACAAGAGTATCGCCAGAAAGGAAAGGTCGCTAGCACCAGGGATAACTGCCTCCCGGGTTCTTCTATACCACCGGCGGGCTATCTTGTTGGGCTGCATAATCCGTCACCAGCCCTTGTTTAATCGCCTCCTCGATTCCATTGAGTCTCTTAAACGAGTAAGGAAGCATGCCAATATTCTTGGATTCGCCCCATTCTACAATCATTCTTCTATGAATGCCAATCCAAGTTTCGACGAGACCGGGGGGAAGATTACCTAGGGGGATTCGCGTCTGCCCCAAAACAAGCTTGACCCAAGGAGGGTTCGCTAGCATAGTGTCATAAGAACTTTCGTCGGGTAGACCTCTGGCACCTTCACTGCGGCAATACTCGATAGCGAGCTGATAAATTAAGTTACCAAAGTTAGCAGTCAGAGGTTGAGGCGCAAAGGCTCGGGCTGGACCTACACGCAAAATCTCACCTATCCATGCACGAGTCTCTTGTCTGGCAGCATCGTGTATCTTCATCCGTGTGCTGATGGCGTCTGCTAAATATGAACCCCCCAAACGGTTCCACTCAGCGATGTCTTGCTTTAGCCTGGGGGCCGATTTAAGCCAATCCTGGAATAATGGGTCACGCTCTGCGGGACAATAACGCTCTACTGAAAGATTGGGGAAAACATGCCAGAAGATATGTGCCTCTCTGGGGCGGGGTACTCCCCAAGTAGTTGTTGAGACCGTTGCTTCGATTCCCACTGTGTAGCCCAGGCTTTGTAGAACCACACTTAGGGTATTCTGTCTGAGACGAGCGTCGTGATCCCCGAGACTGCCAAGGCCATCAATCAAGATATCCTCTGGGGCCAGCGTGAAAAGCTGGTCCTTAAATGTCTCCTTTGTGGCACTTAGTAAGTCTTCATCAGGAGCCTCTTGCCCTTTGCCAGAGGGAGGAGGTTGTAGTTCCCTCCACCGCGCTTGGAGCGCATCCGGTAGTCGCCTCACCTGTGCTGGGGTTAAGAGTAGAAAATTATCAATCTCTCTCTTGACCGTCTTCCAGCTGGGGGTTACTGCATTATCCCAGTCAACCTTCCAGCGAATCCTTTCTATGCGAGTCTTGTCTAAGTAATATAACTCCCAAACCTTAATTTTGTCTGGCTGATCCATTATTATACAGCCCCCCGACTCAAGAAAAAAAATCAGAAAAAAATCAGAAAAAAGTAGAGACAATAAAAGTTACTATTTACGAGTCCCACCAACCTCGCCCAGAGGATTGGGAGTAGGCATTGGCAGTTTACAGACGGGGTATCGGTGCTTTTTATGTATGTTAATGCTAATCGTTCTCTCTCCCTTGGGCCAACAACCTGTGCCCCCTTGAGGTAGCCAAGGTATGCACAATGCGATGAAATGTTCAACCGGATTGAGCGAGGTTTAAGGCAGCCTCGGCATGGATTCTAGTGGTATCCAGAATCGGGATGCCAACAGCCTCTTCAGAGAGAATCAATGGTAATTCCGTGCAACCTAATATCAGAGCTTCAATACCTTCTTTGTCGGACATCATCCTGGCAATCCTTGATAATTCATGACGGGTTTCCTCAACAATACAGCCATTTACAAGCTCGGTCATGATTTTGTGGTGGATATAGTCCTCTTCGGCTTTTTCGGGAGCAACCACAGATATGCCGTATCTGGAAGAAAGAACATCACTGTAGAAATGAGCTTGCATAGTGAATTTTGTACCGAACAAACCCACTCTGGTAAATCCGAACGTCTTTGCCACTCTGCCGGTCTCCTCGACAATACTCAAAAGCGGGATTGGTGACCTAGCAGCTACCTCGTTGAAAACCAAGTGCGGCGTATTTGACGCCATAAGGGCAAAGTCGGCACCTGCCTTGGACAGCGAATTGATTGCTTCACAAATGAGATTAATCACTTCTAGCAAGTTCCCCGATTCCATCAAGCTAATAAATCCCTGAAAGTTCAGGCTATACACAATAATCACTGGATAATGGTGCCCCATTCCCCTTTGACGACAAAGAGAAGTGATAATGCGATAGTATTCCACTGTTGACTCTGGAGCCATTCCCCCAAGGATACCTATCTTCTTCATAGCTTCTCCTCTGCTTTACCCTTTTCACCTCGACAGGACTCGATTATAGCAAGTTAGACCCCATCCTCAAACTGATAGTGTGCCTTAGGAGTGCTAGGATTATGAATGGCCTAGGATGCATTGCGTAGGATTAATCAAAACGAGCTATAAATCTTCCTCAGGTATGATTTTGACCCCACTTCTCCTTAATAACGCAGTTGTAACCCCATCGCCATTTATTAATCTGCCTGAAAATGAACCATCATATATCTCACTAGAACCACAAGATGGGCTTCTAGACTTGCCTATAAATTCCTTGATCTTCAGTCGCTTGGCAATCTTTAAGGTTTCATCTGCCCCTCGGATGAATTCCTTGGTAACATCCTCTCCATTCTTATTTAGGACCGTACATTTTTTGTCGAGGACATCCTCACCTGTCCCGCCCTGAATTTCCTGAGGCACTCTGGGAGTCGGCAGCCCTCCTAGCTGCTCAGGGCAGACAGGAATCAGAGGCTCAAGCTTGGAAAGCTCGATAGCTCGGTCATGTTTATATTTATCATCACCACTCCAAGCACACCTTATTCCTAATAGACAAGCACTGATTAGCTTCATCTTACTCTAACCTGCGCCACCTTATCAGCCCAATCAGACACCACAGTAACTTCGCCACGAGCATAGGCCCTATGCCAGCCCTCGGGCACAGGTAATCTCTTATACCAAAACACTCGCTCAGCCTCAAGTAAATTGCGCCTTAGCCCCATAAAGTCAGCAGCACAAACTACCTTATGTGCCGTAAGGGAAGAGACATAGTCCAACCACTGCTCCCCCTTTTTGGAGCGCATCAGGTGGTGGTCAAGAATGAGGATATCAACCTTTTTAGCTAGGCGCAGTGTCCTACGTAAGGCAGCTTTCCGCTCTTCTAGGGTGAGGCTTGGCAAATATATGGGCGGTCCAGAGGCAAACACTATGTTTGGTTCCCAAGCGATAATCCGCTTTATTGCCGCATCATTAAGCATTTGGATGTCTGAGGCATGCACAAATACCTGTCCATCCTCTTCAACACGAGTCATCATCACGTTGCCACCGCGCCCACCTCTCTCACCATGGGGAACAGGGAAAGAAAAAGTCAGCGGCCTGTCACTCCTTCCCTCAGCAATCGGTAGAATTCGGCCAAGGCTATTGGCCAGGGCCTTGGCCCGACGAGCTTGATTATATGAAAGGTCTTCTGTCCCTTTAGTCCAGAATTTAGGAGACTGGCATAACCCAGCCACTCTTTTTACGGAAAGCTGGTAGGGATTGGCATCAACTAGTGGATGATGGTCTCCGTGGTAATGGCTAATCACGACATCAGTAGCATCCTGTAATGCCTTTATGATGAGTTCCTTAGTTCTTTCAGAAGCTATCACTTGCACCGGGTGTGGCATTAAGCCATGCCGCCTAAATCCCAACGCCACCCCAGGGTCAATAACCACCTTGCGGTCTCTTGTTGTAACTACGCAGCATAGGCCGCGAACCCCTAAAGATTCAGCGCCAACTATCTCTACCTGCATTGTCAAGTTCTCTCTAATTTCAAAGCTATGCTACCACTAATCATTGGCGAAGGCAAAGCTAGCTTCCCTTTAAGAAAATATGATAATCTGGGAAGATTGAGCCAACAAAGGCCTATAAAGAATGATAACCATAAAGTGTGCTAAGTGTAAGCGCAAGGTGTTTAGGTATGTGAAGGTTGGGAAAGGGCGAGTGCTACACTGTTGGAAAGGCCGGATAATCAATGATTATAGCATCCGTGATGGAAACGGAGTTAAATGTCAGTGCGGTAATTTAATCGGTATTGATGAAGGGAAGTGGATAAAAATGAAGCGGCACTCCTTTATCTATTGAGAGATATAAAGGGAAGATATCCCGGGGAAATTGATAAGGCTTATCTACATTCTTACAAGAGGCAGAAACTGCTAGTAGCTAGGACACATTCTGGCTTTTTTAGCAGGATTTCGCATCGACTTACCCGGAGCGACTGCCATCATGTGTGCCAGTGCATGGCAAGACTCCATTTCCAAGTGCAAGTTTCTAGTGCTTCCTTTGGTAAGCCATTAGCCTCTGGACTATATATCCTTTGCAGTCTTCCCGTCGGTAGTGGCATAATTAGGATAGTCAAGAGCCCGTTTGGGTAACAAGAAAGGGGAAAGATATTTTGAGGGAGTACTTACTGAAGGGAAATAAAGAAAGATGACAAAGATAAACTCATCCTCTTTTGGGTCTATCACAGTAAATGATGTTACCTACAGGCACGACATTTATATACTTCCTTCTGGCAAGGTAGAACAGAGAAACTATGGACATACATTTACAAAAGACCAAGTTGAATATGTATTGAAGGAAAATCCCGATGTTGTTGTTACTGGAAAGGGCACATCTGGATGCGCAACCCTGAGTACTGATGCAAGAGCCCTTTTGCAAAAGAAAGCGATAGAAATAATAGAAGCTAATACACCAGATGTAGTAGGCAAGTTTAACAAGCTTAATGAAACAAAAAGGGTTGCTGCTATTGTTCATGTTACTTGCTAGGTTTCCGCCGTTTCTCAAAGGGAAGTACGAACCCAAGTTTATCCCAACTAGGCAAATTTAGGAAGAGCAGTAAAAATCATGAGGGGCTCTAGATGAACAACGATTTCAGAAGACTAAGCAGGATAATAGTTACCGTTTTGGTAGTAACTCTACCGTTCTTAATAGGTGGCTGTGCGCCAGAATCTAAAACTCCCTCCTCCATACCAGAAAAGATAGAACTTGGTGAGCTAAAAGAACTTGAACGAAATATCGTAATAGAAGCGGAAGGAGAGACTTTACACTACTTGGAGGAGAAAAAATGGGCTGAGGATGAATTCTCAAACCTGATGGAAGGGGGAGATAGATTCAGTTCCAGCCAAATTGAAGAATTTAAGGCAACCTATCAGGTGGATGCTGCTAACTTTGATGTA
>JAGMDB010000107.1 GCA_023128875.1 Dehalococcoidia bacterium
ACCGTAAACAGAGCTGCCCCTAAAGTAATCAAAACGTACGTACGTATTCCCACTGGCTTGCCAGCTCGCTTTCGTTGGTAGCCAATAGCTGTGCCTAAAACGGCAGCCAGAAGCAAGCGCAATATCATCTCCAGCCATGAGGGCAATTAAGTTTTTCCCTCCTCAGCCGCTTTCTTGGCCAAAAGCCGATTCAGAGCATTCATACCCCGAAAAAGTAGAATTATAAGTATCACCTCCCACCTTGATTATTATTGGGCAACCAGGACCCCGATTTCGGCACTGTGCGGGACGGGGGAGGTGGATTACTGGTTGAAGCCCTGTCCAGATATGTCTCCGGGATAAAGTACCATCAAGGTCGAAAATAGCCGCCACTTTACTCATTTATTTTTTGCTTAAGAAGCCAAGCACCTGTTCTAGAGACAAAGTATTCAATATATGTTGAGGTTCACACCAGGCTCGCCGGGCTACACCAACGCCAAAGCGCATGAAATCTAAGTCTGCCACGGTATGAGCATCGGTGTCAATAGCAAGCTTCACCCCTAATTCCCTGGCTCGAAAGGCATGAATATCGTTCAAATCAAGCCTACCGGGCCAAGCATTAATTTCCAGCACCTTATTATTTTTAACCGCCGCTCGGAAAATAGCCTCTAAATCTATAGCTATGGGGGGCTGGCACTCCCCCAGGAGACGGCCGGTAGGATGAGCAATAATATCAATATCCGGGTCCCCTATAGCACTTAGCACTCTCCGTGTCATTTTCTCCTCACTCTGGTTCATAGCAGAGTGCACAGCACCGATGACTATGTCTAGCTGGGATAGAATTTCATGCGGTAAATCTAATCTACCGTCTGCGAAAATATCAACCTCGATGCCGGTGAGCACATGGATGCCATCTAACCTCTCACGAAGTGCCCTGATCTCAGCAATTTGTCTCCTTACTCTTTCCGCATCAAGCCCATAAGCTGCAGAGTGGTCGGTGATTGCTATATATTGGTAGCCCAACTTTTTGGCAGCTAGAACCATCTCCTCAATGGAATTACGCCCGTCGCTCCAATCAGTGTGACTATGGAGGTTCCCCTTTATATCGGATAATTCCACCAGCTTGGGTAAAGTTCCTTGTTCAGCCCTCTCCACCTCGCCCTGAGCTTCCCTAAGCTCAGGCGGAATATACTGAAGTCCTAGCCGATGGTAGAAATCCTCCTCAATGGCAAATTTCTCCAATTTATCTGTGGCTAAATCGGTGATGCCATACTCACTCAACTTCAACCCTTGTCTATGCCCTCTCTCCCTCAGTGAGATATTATGCTGCTTGCTACCGGTAAAATACTGAAGCATAGAGCCAAAGGAGTCGTGCTCCACCATGCGTAAGTCAACCTGTAATCCTCCAGGAGCAATAGCACTTGCCTTTGTTGAGCCTTGAGCTAACACCTGCCCCATATGAGGTAAGGCAACAAAGGTGTCTATAACCTCCTTTGGGTTATCGGCAGTGCCCATAAGGTCAATATCGCCCAAAGTTTGCCTGAAGCGGCGCAAACTGCCAGCATAAGTTAAATTCCTCACTCCGGGAAGGGAGCGAAGGGAGCCAAGTATTTCATCCACAATGGGCAGAGCTTCCCCAATGGGAATACGCTGGTCTTTGCGGCGCAAAGCTTGAATCTGCTGCCGGATGTTGTCAGCAGTCTTATCACCAAGACGGAAAAGCTTAGCTACTCGCCCACCCTTGATTGCTTGCTCTAAGGCATCAACCGAACTTACTCCTAGCTCACTGGAAAGTCTATTAGCCGTTTTAGGACCGATCCCTGGAATGGCCAGGAGATTGGTTATCCCTTCGGGGAATTCGGCCTTCAAATTCTCATAGTAACCAAGTTTTCCTGTGGTCACTAGTTCAGTAGTTTTCTTGGCTATTGCTTCTCCCACACCGGGGATATTTCTCAAGTTCTCCCCTTCATCAAGCATAATTCTTATTTCCTTGGGATAATGCTCTATAGCCCGAGCTGCCTTCTGGTAAGCACGAATCTTAAAGGCATTCTCCCCCTTGAGCTCCAAGAGGTCAGCGATATCACTAAACACCTTGACAATAGCAGTATTTTTCATCTGTCATCAATCCTTTCCCTTATCTACTCCCAATCAGGATTGCCATGATTCAACAAAGAATTGAAGTTATCCTTCAGCCACTTGTAATAATCATCCTCCACAAGTTATTCCCCTGCAATATCCTCAGGGCTTTCCAAATCTGTGTCTTCAAATTGGCAATTAAGGAATTCCTTGACAACTGTTCCGTCGAGCACTCTAGGTTCCCCCAGTATCTAAATGTTATCTCCCTAAATAATCTTTATAAATACCAAGCTCTTCCTCAAGAGCTAAGTAATCCCTTTTACGTTTATAGAGCTCTTCCACTTTACCCAACTCCATGAATCCTAGTCGCGGCTCGATTTCATGGAAGGTTCCTACAAGCAAGTTATCTACTTTACCAATATCTGTCTGGGATGCCACAATGAAGATGTGGCTATTCCATATGTCAAAAGCGTGTTTCAGTTTAGCAAGAGCATGATATAAGTCTCCTCCGACTTGGGCTTCAAAAACATAGGTTGGTACAGAGAGCTTAACCTTTCTCCATACAGCATCAAGCCTTCCTATGTCAAATGAATACTCCGAATCAGCGACAAAATTCTGGAGTCTCCCTATTTCTACGAGAATATCCCTAATCTTGTTATTGAAGATAAGTCCTCCCTCCCGCAGCAGTATTTGTATTTTTTGCCTGAGCCACAGGGGCATAGCATCTCAAACTTTATACGTTCCTCGGTCATATTCTCCCACGCATCTCAAGTTAGAAACCTTGCCTTGAAGTAAGTTAACGAACCTCTTATCGTTAGTCCACAGTTCACAATCCTTTAATTCGGCAAGAGCCAAATATTGCATGTCATAAGTTCGGGGAAGATTAAACTCTTTGGTTAACTCCCAAGCCCTTTTCTGAATTTTGGGGCTATCACTGCTTTTTACCCCTATCTCTGAGTAAGCTGAAAAAGCCTCCTCTCCTTCTTCAGGGAGGAGCCTCTTAAAATAGACTTGCTCTCTAAGAACTGAGGTAACTTCGGCATGAAACAAAGGGGCAGTTATAATCTCCATACCATTCTCACACCACTCTCGGCGCAAGGTATTGGCCACTTCATTTTGCTCTGCGGGTAATAGCCAGGTCAGAGCTAGGCTGGCATCAATACATACGCTGTTACTCATAAGCTATGCCTCCGACGAGATTCCTCAACCAAGGCAGAAATATCAAACTCTGTTTCTGTCCTGGTTCTTATTCTCTTTTGCAGAGCCACGGCACGCTCAATAAATTCCAGCTTATCCTGAGACCCACGTTTATTTACACTCAGTTGACTTAGAAACGCCCCCAGGTCACTCCTGTTTATAAAAAGTTGATTGCCGAGCTTCTGTGCAGGCAACTTGCCTGCCCAAATCCACCGCCGCACGGTTTCCATGTTCCGGCCACCTCTGTGAGCCGCTTCTCGTATAGTTACTAATTCCTCTGTCACTTGCATGTCCATTTCGCCTTATGGAATATAGTTGTAGTCTACAACACTATACAGAAGTTGCCTGAATTTGTCAATTATGGCTAGAAGAACTCTACCTCCCGCAGCAATATTTGTATTTTTTGCCTGAGCCGCAGGGGCAGGGGTCGTTGCGGCCCACTTTTTTACCTGCTACCACAGCTCGCTTTTCGCGAGGGGGTTCTTTGCTAACGCTGACGTGGTAAATACTATGGACAACGTCATGTTGAATGCTAGCCAAAAGGGTCTCAAAAAGAATATGGCCCTCTTTCTTATATACCACCAGAGGGTCTTGCTGCCCAGCAGCGCGTAAACCTATTCCCTGCCGCACATGCTCCATAGCAGTAAGATGTTCTCTCCATAATCCATCAATGACACGGAGCATCACCAATCTCTCTGCTATACGCATATTATTAGCGTCTAGCTCCCGCTCCCGCTGATTATAAAGTGTAACGGCGTAATCGCTTAACTTTTCTGTGATTTGTTTATCGTCAAGTTCTAAGAGGCCATCACTTCTGAATTGTGGCGGTAGGGGGAAAATACGGGAAATGTCATCAAACAAGCCTGACAGGTCCAGCTCGCGCAGACTATGGTCAAAATGGGCATCTACCATGTTTTGAATTTCATCCTGAATCATAGACGTTATGTTCGCTTTTAAGTCAATTCCGCTCAGTATCTTCTTTCTCTCAGCATAAATTACCTCACGGTGCATGTTGACTACATCGTCATATTCCACAAGATGTTTACGGATATCAAAATGATAGCCTTCTGTCTGCACCTGAGCATTTGTTATAGCTTTAGTGACCATGGGATGCTCAATAGGAGTATTCTCATCCATACCAGCCCATTCCATAAACCCCTTAACACGGTCGCCACCGAAGCGGCGAACAATCTCATCCTCTAAGGAGGCATAGAAACGGGAACTGCCTGGGTCGCCTTGTCTTCCTGCTCGACCACGAAGCTGGTTATCGATACGTCTGGCTTCATGATGCTCAGTGCCAATAATGTAAAGCCCGCCAAGTTCAATTACCCTATTGTGCTCTCTTTCCCATTCCTTAGAATCGCACCCCTCGGGGTTGCCACCGAGGATGATGTCCACACCACGCCCGGCCATATTAGTGGCCACAGTTACCGCTTCTATACGCCCCGCCTGAGCAATTATGCTCGCCTCCTTTTCATGATTCTTGGCGTTTAATACCTCATGCGGTATGCCTTTTCTTCTTAACAGGTCGCTTAAATATTCCGATTTCTCAATGGAAACTGTGCCTATAAGAACTGGCCTTTCCTGGTTGTGCAATTGTTCAATTTCCCTGGCTACTGCGGCAAACTTAGCTTTCTCATCTTTGTAAATCTGGTCAGTATATTCAGTGCGAGCCAATGGCTTGTTTGTAGGCATGACCACTACTTCTAATTTATAAATCTTGTGAAATTCTTCGGCTTCAGTGGCGGCGGTTCCAGTCATGCCAGCCAACTTTTGATACATGCGGAAATAATTCTGAAAGGTGATGGTAGCCAAAGTAACGCTTTCCCGCTGAATCTTAACTCCCTCTTTAGCTTCGATGGCCTGATGTAGCCCTTCAGAATACCTTCGGCCAAACATCAATCTGCCGGTGAATTCATCCACGATTATAACTTGCCCGTTCTTGACCACGTAATTATCATCCCTCTTAAATAAGGCGCGAGCCTTGAGCGCACTATTTAGATATTGTGTGAGGAAATAATTAGAGGGGTCGTAAAGGCTGGGCGCCTTAAGCAAACCTTCCCTTCTTAGCATCTTCTCTACCCTGCTGGTGCCGATATCAGTGAGGCTTACAGCGCGTGTCCTCTCAACAATGGTGTAATCCGCATCTTTGCTAAGGCGGGAAACCAGTTGAGCAAAGGTGTAATATTTCTGTGTTGCCTCCTCAGCAGGACCGCTTATGATTAATGGAGTGCGAGCTTCATCAATGAGAAGATTATCTACCTCATCAACAATGGCGTAGTTAAGCGGACGCTGCACACATTGAGACAAATCCAAAACCATATTATCCCTGAGATAATCAAAACCGAATTCGTTATTGGTGCCATAAGTTATATCGGCTTCATAAGCCTGCCGGCGACTGATGGGGCGGAGGGAATCCCATTTCTGGTCTTCCGATTCATAACCAGGGTCATAAATATAGGAGGGAGAGGGTTGGTCTGGACCCTTCTGAGGGTTAATGCACGCAACGCTTATACCCAGAGCATGATAAATAGGGCCCATCCAGTGACAGTCACGCTTGGCCAGATAATCATTAACGGTAACTAAATGGCAACCTTCCCCGGTAAGGGCACTGAGATAAAGGGGCAAAGTAGCTACCAGGGTTTTTCCTTCACCAGTTTTCATTTCAGCTATTTTGCCCTGATGAAGGACAATGCCGCCCATTAGCTGAACATCAAAATGCCTTTGCCTAATAGTTCGCTTGGCTGCTTCTCTCACTGCAGCATAGGCCTCAGGTAAAATCTCATCTAAATTTTCACCATTACTTAGCCGAGTTTTAGACTCATCGGTTTTAGCCCGAAGCTCAGCATCGGTGAGCTTCTC
>JAGMDB010000108.1 GCA_023128875.1 Dehalococcoidia bacterium
AACCAGTCAGCAATTATTGCGGGGAACAACACGGTGCCTCCCCAGCTAAAGCCAGAAATAATGGAGAACAAATAAAATTCCCACGGCTCTCTTGCTTTTATAAGCCATAGCATCATCACCGCCATTGCAAGCAACGAAATGAAAAGAGGCACCTTCCTTCCAATTCTATCTGAGAGCTTGCTTATTACTAGCGCTCCCACCGCAAAAGCTCCACTACTAATGCCAATAGTAGTAGCAGCAGTCATTTCTGAGATACCGAAGCTAATCATATAGGCCTTCAAATGAATCAAGACACCAAAAGGCAAAGCAGCGATAGTATAGAGCGCAAACAACAACCAGAATTGCTTTGTTCTAATTGCCTGCCTGAGCGTAAAATCCGCTGTGTCAGATATGAGATTACTATTCCGTTTGCTTTCTGTAGTCTGCTTTATACCATCAGGATAAAGCCCTTTCTCTGATGGATTAAGCCTCATTAACCTGGAAGCAGGAAGGCCTACGATGAAAAGAAGGCCAGCTAAGATTAAGTAAGAGGCGCGCCAGCCGAACTTAATAATAAGAAATTGAGCGAGGGGTGGCATGATGAATGACCCTATTCCTATTCCAGCCTCTGTGGCTCCCAAGGCCATCCCTCTTTTTCTTGTGAACCAGCGAGATACAGTTGAAATTGCTGGCACCCAACCAAAACTTGCTCCAATGGCTACTATAACCCCGTAGAAAATATATAGTTGCCAAAGTGCATCGAAGGTGGACATCAAAGCATAGCCTATACCCATAACGATGATAGAAATCATGAGGATTAATCTGGGGCCATATCTATCATTTAACCTCCCCGCTATTACACCCACAAGGCAACTTATAATGGCAAATAAGGAATAGGCTCCGGAGACTGCTGTTCTTGTCCAATCTAAATCCCCACATAGCTCTGTAAGAAAAATACCATAGGTATCAATACAGCCCCACTGCATCGATAAAATTATAGAAGCTGCAGCTACCATTACCCAGCCATAGAAAATACCTGTTTTTGGGTTACCAGCCATATTACTCCCTGAAGGATACTATAAGAGGGTTAGCCGAGGCCAGTTTCTTATAGCACAAATTCAAATTACCCCTGTTTTTCCTTGTTTAGATGACTTTGTTTGTTCCGGGTACCTTGATTACAAGGGACAAACCCATCGCTATAAAAAGCGCTGTCGCTCCTATGATAAAAGATAAATCATAACTTCCTGTGACATCGTAAATATAACCAGCTACTATTGGCCCAACTCCTCCAATCGTTCCAGCTAGTGACAACACGCCGAGAATACGACCATGAGATTCTGTTCCGAACCAATCTCCAATTATGGCTGCGGGTAAGGGAACACAGCCACCGTAGCCAAAACCAAAAATGGCCGAGAAAACAAAAAATTGCCATGGCTCTCTTGCTTTGAGCAACCACAGCATCATTATGGCCATTAAAAGGAAGCAGATCGAATAACCTTGCCTCCTGCCAATCCTGTCCGAGACACCGCCTATCGCTATCCGTCCCAACACGCTAGCTCCTCCCACCACGCCAAGGATAGTAGCTGCGGCCATTGCTGGAATACCAACATCAGTGATATGTGTTTTTAGGTGAACCATAATTATCTGAACAATCATGATATGAAAAGCATTTATCATAAATAGAAGCCAAAAATTTCCCTCCTTAATTGCCTCAAGGAGAGTAAAATTTCTCGCGCTGGCCAAGGAATTGTTAGCCTTTTTACCGGCTGCCTCTTCTGCTCCGTAAGGAAGAAGCCCTTTCTCTGAAGGATTTAGCCTTAACAACCGGGAGACGGGGAGAATTATGATAAGAGGAAAAGCAGCTATGATTAAATAGGAACTGCGCCAGCCAAAATTGGAAATGAGAAATTGGGAAAAGGGAAGTAAAACCATTGTTCCTATGCCTATCCCCGCGGTGGCAATTCCCAATGCTATCCCCCTTCTTTCCACAAACCAACGTGTTACCGTTGAAGTAATAGGTATGTAAGCGAAGCTTATTCCACTTCCTACTACGACACCATAGACCGTATAAAGCTGCCACGGAGCATTGATTTGGGACATCAATGCAAAGCCACTACTTGTAAGAAGCGCACAAAAGAGTAGTGACTTTCGTGGTCCATATCGGTCGTTTACCACCCCCACTACGGGATAGAGAGCACAGTGGAACACCATAAAAACTGAATAAGCCCCTGAAACCGTGGTTCTTGTCCAAGCAAGCTCCGTGGATAAGCTTGCGAAGAAAACCCCGTAAGAATACTGGAGGCCCCAGGCTATCATTAGCACCACGAAAGCGGCAGCTACTATTACCCAGCCATAGAAGATCTTTATCTCTGCCTTATCAGCCATATTCCCCTCCAGAAGGCAATATAATGGATTTAGCTAAGGCTAGCTTTATAGCACAGCACAAAGTTAGCTTTGTTTCCCCTCAGCCAAATTATTTTGCTTCTGAGGCATCTCGATTACAAGAGACAAACCTGTAGCTATGAAAAGCCCTACTGCTGTTATAATAATAGCCAGTTCATAGCTTCCTCGAGTGTCAAAAATATATCCGGCCAGTAACGGCCCAATTGAGGCACCGATTCCAGTTCCTAAATCCAGCAATCCAAGAATACTGCCATGGAATTTCAACCCAAACCAATCGCCAATTATCGCCGGGAATAATACAAAGCTTCCTGCGCTAAAGCCAGCGATAACAAAATACAAATAAAATTCCCATGGCTGCCTTGCTTTGACAAGCCACAACATCATCAGCGCCATTACAAGGAAAGAAATGAATAGAGGTATCTTCCTTCCAATTCTATCTGAGAGCTTACTTATTATTATTGCCCCCACCGTATAAGCTCCACTACGAAGGCCAATGCCCGTGGCAGCAGTCATTTCCGGGATACCGAAGCTAATCATATATGCCTTTAAGTGAATTGCAATACCAATGCGTAAAGAGTACATAGTATTTATCAAAAATAACCGGCAAAACTGACTTGTTCTGATCGCCTGCTTGGGAGTAAAATCTACTGTGTTCGGTACAAGCTTACCACTGCTTTTGTTTTCTGTAGTTCCTCGTATGCCATCGGGGTAAAGCCCTTTCTCTGATGGATTAAGCCTCATCAACCTGGAGACAGGCAGACCTATAACTAAAAGTAGGCCGGATAAGATCAGATAAGAGGCACGCCAGCCGAATTTAATCATAAGAAATTGTATAAGGGGTGGCATGATAAATAGCCCTACTCCTATTCCAGCCTCCGCAATTCCTAAAGCCATTCCTCTTTTTCTTATAAACCACCGGGATACCGTTGAAATCGCTGGCACCCAGGCAAAGCCCATCCCAACATTCGCTATGACTCCATAGAATAGATAAAGCTGCCAGGTGGTCTTCATAGTGTACATTAATGCAAAACCCACGCTTGAGATAACAAGGCAGACAATGAGAATTAGTCTAGGGCCGTATCTATCATTCAACCGTCCTGCCACTATGCCCAGCACAGTCGCTACAATAAAACCCAGGGAATAGGCCCCGGAGACCGCTGTTCTTGTCCAGCCCAGCTCTTCGCATAACTCTGGGAGGAAAATAACGTAGGTCTCATCACAACCCCACACCAGCGCCACAATTATGGAAGCTGCAGCTACTATTACCCAACCATAGAAAATACCCGTTTTGGGTTTACCAGCCATATTTCTCCCTGAAAGATACTATACGAAGAAAAGCCGAACCCAGTTTCTTATAGCACAAAATAAAATTACTCCTGTTTCTTGTTTAGTGACAATGCACCGAGAACACGACCATGAGATTCTATCCCGAATCGGTCTCCGCGGATAAGCTTGCGAAGAAAACCCCGTAGGAGTACTGGAGGCCCCATGCTATCATTAGCGCCATGAAGCCAGCGGCTACTACTACCCAACCATAGAAAACACCAGTCTTTGAGTTGCCAGTCAAAAAAATCTCCCTTCAGGGATAAGTAGTAGGGTTAACGTATTAGGTTGATGAGCTGTCAGGATAGACCATCTCTTCGCAGCAAAGGCATTCCTATGCCATCCCAGGTATAGGGAAATAGCGGCATATCTCTTTTACCTCTTCACGCACCTGCTTCTCAACGCGCTTATCACCGGGATGATAGAGCACTTTAATAATAAGAGAGGCTATACGCTTCATCTCCCCAGCACCAAAGCCCCTCGTGGTCACTGCTGGCGTACCTAATCTGATGCCGCTGGTAACGTTAGGTGGTTTGGGGTCAAAAGGAATGTTTTCGTTGTTTACTAATATCCCAACCGCCTCCAGTATCTCCTCAGCCTCTTTACCCGTTATTCGCAGGGGAGAAAGGTCGACGAGGGCAAGGTGGTTATCTGTACCACCAGAGACGAGACGCAGCCCACGCTCTTGAAGCTCTGAAGCCAGAACACGGGCATTTCTCAGCACTGACTTCTGGTAATCGGCAAATTCAGGTTGCATAGCTTCAAAAAAGCACACAGCTTTAGCAGCAATAGCGTGCATTAAAGGGCCGCCCTGTAGACCTGGAAAAACCGCAGCATCAATGGCTGAGGCTAGTTCTTTACGACACAAAACAAACCCGCCTCGAGGGCCTCGCAGGGTTTTCTGAGTGGTAGAGGTAATCACGTGTGCATGAGGTACAGGAGTGGGGTGAAGTCCAGCCGCTATTATCCCCGCTATATGAGCCATGTCAGCTAATAGCCTGGCGCCTACTTCATCAGCTATATAACGAAACCTTGCAAAATCAATAGTTCGAGGGTAGGCACTCGCTCCAGCTACAATTACCTTCGGTTTATGTTCCAAAGCTAGCCTCTCTATTTCATCGTAGTCCAGCATCTCAGTTTTGGGGTTCACCCCATAGGGGATAAACCTATACCACTTTCCCGAAAAATTAACCGGGGAGCCGTGGGTAAGGTGTCCACCGTGGCTGAGGTTCATACCCATGGCAGTATCACCATGTTCCAGCAGGGCTAAATAAACAGCCATGTTAGCCTGGCTGCCACTATGGGGTTGGACATTAGCATGCTCGGCGTTAAATAGTTTTTTGGCTCTCTCAATAGCCAGATTTTCAATTGCGTCCATGTAGATACAACCGCTGTAATAACGGCATCCCGGATATCCTTCGGCGTATTTGTCAGTCAGGATGCAGCCTTGAGCTTTGAGTATGGCGTGGTCAGCATGGTTTTCGGAGGCAATAAGGTCTATGGTGCTTGCTTGCCTCTTCGCTTCCAAATCTAAGAGTTGAGCTACTTCCTCATCGTGTCGTGCGGCGAGGGGCATAGCTTCTACTTTCATGATTGTGTCATGATACTATTTCTCCTCCTCATCAGTCAATAAGAGGGGGCTTGCAGAGAGGCATGTCAGTGTCGTTGACAAGAGAGGCATAAAGTGGTAGATTACTGCTGGTTAGCAGTCAGAAAGGGAGAGTGCTAAATGTCGTTGACAGGAAGAGGAGAAGAAATTCTTAAGATAATAGTTGGTGAGTATATCGCTGGAGCGATGCCTGTAGCTTCGCAAACCATTACCTACAATCATAGCCTGGATGTAAGCCCTGCTACCGTGCGAAATGATATGGTATATCTAGAGGAGGAGGGATATATCATGCGCCCTCATGCTTCGGCTGGCGCTATTCCCACAGATAAAGCCTACCGACATTATGTGGAATTGGTAAGCCAGGATGTTAAGCTTCCTCTAACTGAGCGCTGTATGGTTTATGAGCTATTTCAGGAAACGAAAGAGGAGATGGAGCAATGGCTAAAACTGGCGGCGGTGCTCCTGGCGCACTTCGTTCGCAATGCAGCGGTGGTAACTTCGCCTAAAGCTCCCCAGTGTTGCTTTAAGCATTTAGACCTAGTAGAGTTACGGGATTTTGTAGCTTTGCTGGTTCTAGTTCTATACGAGGCAAGGGTTGGGCAGAAAATTCTGCCTTTCGATAAAAAATTTACCCAGGAGGACTTAACGAAGCTAGCTAATAAACTCAACTCTGCTTATGCCGGGATGACTGGTAGCGAAATCTCGAGAGGAAAAGCAGGCTCCTCACCTGAAGAAAGACAAGTGACTGAGTGCATAGTGGATATGATGACTGCGGAGGATAAGCTGAGACATGGTAAACCTTATCTTGTGGGATTACATCTAATGCTAAGTCAGCCTGAATTCGCTAACAAGCCTAGGGGACTTGATCTACTGGAGCTATTGGAAGGCGAGGATTGGCTGGAAGGTATACTTGAACTAGAACTTGGTAAAGCAGGGGTAAAGGTAATTATTGGCAAGGAAAATCCAGATGAGATACTGCAAGATTTGAGCTTGATAGTTGGGGAGTATGGAATCCCTGATAAAGCAAGGGGTATTGTTGGAGTGCTTGGCCCAAAGCGAATGGATTATACCAGAGCCATCTCTTCAGTTAACTGTCTTTCATCACTGCTAAGCGAATCGGTGGCTGCTTATATCTAAGGGGAGATTCGATATTGCCTGAAGAAGAGAACCTGCGCAACGATGAACTAACCGAGATGGGAGTGAAGCCGGTAGTGGATATGGAGACGCTCCAGCAAGCTTTGGCTGAGGAAAAAGAGAAATCAGAGAAATATTTAGCCAACTGGCAAAGAACTCAAGCCGATTTTGTTAACTATAAGAAACGTACTGAGCAGGGAAAAATGGAAATAGTTGAATTTGCCAACAGCACGCTTATCTTGAAGTTGCTAACTGTTCTGGATGATTTTGAAAGAGCTTTCGACTCATTGCCAACCCAGCTTGAGAAATTTAGTTGGATTGAGGGCATCAAGCTCATGTACAATAAACTTAAGGCGACCCTGGAATCGCAGGGGTTAACTGAAGTTAAAGCTAAGGGGGAGCCATTTGATACTCATTTGCATGAAGCAGTAATGCACCAAGAAGGTGAAGAAGGAATAGTTATTGAGGAAATCCAGAAGGGCTATAAGTTGAAAAATAAGGTAATCCGACCCAGTATGGTGATAGTGGGCAAAGGCAAAGAAAAGGAACAAGCAGAGCAGGAAAGGGAAAAGGAGGAATAGTATGGCTAGAGCAATAGGCATTGATTTGGGCACTACACTTAGTGCAGTAGCAATTATGGAGGGAGGCGAGCCAAAAATCATACCCAGTGCTGAAGGTGGTGACCTTGTGCCCTCAGTAGTAGCTATAAATAAGGCCGGGGAGCGATTGGTGGGGGAACTAGCCAAGCGTCAGGCAGTAGTCAACCCTGAAAATACTATCTTTAGCATAAAGCGGCTTATCGGACGCAAATTTAAGGCTGCTTCAGTCCAGGATGATATGAAGCGGCTACCATATAAGATGGCTGAGGCTTCCAATGGTGATTGTAGAGTAGTAATGAGTGGTAAAGAGTATAGCCCTCAGGAAATCTCAGCCATGATACTGCAGAAATTGAAGACCGATGCTGAGGCTTATCTGGGAGAAAAGACCACCGATGCTGTGATAACGGTGCCAGCTTACTTTAATGATAGTCAGCGGCAGGCAACTAAAGACGCCGGTGCTATAGCCGGGCTTAATGTTTTGCGCATTATCAATGAACCTACAGCATCATCTTTAGCCTATGGGTTAGGCAAGAAAAAAGATGAAACCATCGCCGTCTATGACCTTGGTGGTGGCACATTCGACATTTCCATTCTAGATATAGGTGGAGGCACTTTCCAGGTCAAATCAACTAACGGTGATACCCATCTCGGTGGCGACGATATTGACCAGAGGATTATGGATTGGGTATGCGATGAATTTAAGAAAGAGCAAGGCATTGACTTAAGGCAAGACAGGATGGCATTGCAGAGGCTAAAAGATGCTTCTGAAAAGGCAAAGAAAGAGCTATCCACGGTGGCTCAAACGGAGCTAAACCTTCCTTTCATCACTGCTGATGCTAGTGGCCCCAAACATCTTAGCATAGTGTTGACTCGTGCTAAGCTGGAGCAACTCGCAGCGGATCTGATAGAGAAGAGCCTCGGACCTTGCCGTCAGGCTTTGGAGGATGCTAAGCTCACAGCAGCTCAAATTGATGATGTGATTCTGGTTGGTGGTCAGACAAGGATGCCGAAGGTTCAGGAGACCTTACGGCAGTTCTTTGGTAGAGAACCTGTAAAGGGAATCAATCCTGATGAAGCTGTGGCCCTGGGGGCTGCTATCCAGGCTGGAGTAATTAAGGGCGAGGTAGGAGAAGTTCTTCTTCTCGATGTTACCCCTCTTACTTTGGGCATAGAGACGCTGGGAGGAGTGGCTACACCGCTTATCCCTCGCAATACCACCATTCCCACCTCCAAGAGCCAGATTTTCAGCACCGCTAGTGATAACCAACCAAGCGTAGAAATACACGTTCTTCAGGGAGAGCGACCCATGGCAGATGGGAACCGAACCCTGGGGCGCTTTATGCTTGATGGCATCTTGCCAGCGCAACGAGGCCTGCCTCAAATTGAGGTGGCTTTTGATATCGATGCCAATGGCATTCTCAATGTGAGTGCCAGGGATAAAGGCACAGGCAAAGAACAGAAAATTACCATCACTGCCTCCAGCGGACTCAGTAAAGAGGAGGTGGAGAAGATGCAGCGAGATGCTGAAACCTTTGCTGCTGAAGATGCTAAGCATAAAGAAGAAATAGAGACACGAAACGCCGCTGATAGCCTAGCCTATACCGCAGAGAAAACACTCCGTGATTATGGTGATAAGATACC
>JAGMDB010000109.1 GCA_023128875.1 Dehalococcoidia bacterium
TTATGATGCATTATCTCAAATGCGCTCCATTTGTTTGTCAATTCATTCAACAAACCTGGGTAGTTTCCCGGAGTGTAGCGGATGGCTCCTAAAGCATGACTTTTGGGTTTCTAGACGTTTTAGGAATGTTGCACAAAAAGCCAGATTGCGCAATGCTGAAATTTCTCTGGTTCCTCATGACAAGATGCTTTCTGTTTCAGCATATGGGACAGTCCAGAATTAGAAATCGCCCCTCTCTTCAGGCTCATCTTGTATTGGAAGAGACTCCCAATTTGTTGTCAATACGACTAGTGGTATAATAAGTCCGAATCTGAGCTTGTCTTTAACGAATAATATAAGGAGGACATAATCATGGAGCAGACTATCCTGGTCATAGGTGCAACTGGAACGCTGGGAGAACCAGTTGCTCGCCATCTGAAAGAAGATGGTTTCCGAGTACGGGTCATGACGAGAGATAGCAATAAGGCACGGGGAATATTTGGTGAAACCTTCGACATTGTTGTTGGAGACATTATGAATGCTGGTAGTCTGGAAGAACCGTTGGATGGCTGTTTTGGTGCTCATATAAGTACTGCTCCCCCAGAGAATGAAGGAATGAAGGTAAATAACGTTGTAGCTGCCGCGTCAAAGAAAGGACTCCGGCGAATCACCTATATTTCATGGCCAAATGCTAGTGAGGAGAATGCGTGGTTCCCACCGGTGAAACAGAAGCTTCTTGCAGAAGAGGTTGTACGAGAAAGTGGGATTCCTTATACCATCTTCTGCCCCACCACTGCCATGGAGAACATACCGATGTTCGTTCAAGGAAATAGGGCTACTGTTATAGGTAAGCAGCCTCGCCCCTATCACTGGTTGGCCGCGGATGATTTTGGAAGGATGGTTTCATCTTCCTACCGACTTGAAGAAACAGTAAATAAAAGGCTTTGCATCTATGGCCCGGAGGCTATCCTCACTCGCGAAGCAGTTAGGCGATATTGCTCGATGTTCCATCCAAAAATCACAAAGATTTCAACAATGCCCTACTGGTTTGTCAAGATTATGGCAACAATAATGCGCAGTAAGGAAATGAAATTCGGCAGCAGCCTTTTGGCTTTCTGTGAAAAAGTCGATGAAGGTGAAGATCCGGCGGAAGCAAATCGTATCCTAGGAGCACCAAACACTACATTAGATGAATGGCTTAAGCAAAGAAAGCTGAAATTAGATACGCCGGCAATCGGCTAATGGCGCATATCTGGTTTGGGCTTTGATTACCCAATCTGCCTTAGGTAAACTTTTCCCATCCGCAATCTACTAAACATTGTTACGTAATACCACAATTACTCAGAATGTGTAAAACGTAAGAAAATGACTTCTTCTTTGATTGACGTTATGTGGCAGAATTGGATTGCAATGAATGGCAACCGTCATTAATTCGCAGGAAAACAAGGGAGGAGGAAAACGTCGCGCCATGCAGAATAGGAATAACCATAGATCCCGACGCAAGACGATCGTACTAGCAGAACCAAGTCGTGGGGTTTACGAACTGGCGGATACTGAATAGCTTCAGGAGTAGAGCAGAAGCGCAAGGATACGAGACCCGGTACGCTAGAAGGTACGGGTGTCAGGCATCTCCAGGTGGCGCTGATGCACCTGGCACATGGTACGTCTACCGCTTTGATTATATCAGGACGCGCGGTTGAGGCATTAGGGGTAGCCAACCATGGGCTTGCTTACCGTGTGCCAAGCGAGCAACCTGTAAAACCGTAATACACCAAACCTTGAAGCTAGATGGCCTCCACTTGTCATCTCTTTGGAACAAGCGTCTGTTCTGTCGCATGCATATAACATAGACTATACGCTAACCCTCACAATGAAAAGGGCATGATAAAATAACGTTAGATTACGTTATCACACTGGATTGAAGTAGCGAAGAGGGAAGACTAGCCAGTACCTTGTTGACTTACGAGAGAGTGTTAAGGACATAGTTGAGGGGGGTCACTATGCCAGACAAGATACCCAATTTGGTGGAATTAGAATCTAAAGTCAAGCGAACTACAGTTAGAAAACATCAAAAAGAAATATCTCTGATGGCAGAATTACTTAATGTCTATACCAATGGGTTCAATTTAATCCATTCTTTTCAGCGAACTGGGGATAACGATGTGCAATTTGTTTGGTTACTGATGATTGTACGAAGCCTTCACTCTATGAGAAGTGCCATATTGCTCATGCTGAGTGGATACTATGGTCCAGCCTTAGCTCTATTGCGGACAGTGACAGAAGATTGGCTAATTGGTAGGGATTGTGAACATTACCAGCCTACATTAGATACCATATTGTATGAGAAACACAGGTTCGGCGATAAAAAACTTAAACTGCGATATATAGACATGGCCCAGAGAGTCGGGCTGAAGGACAACGTAAAAGACATCGTGTATAAAAGTGATTATCGTTTTCAATCAAAATTCACTCATGCTGGAAGACTTAGCCTTGCAATTATGAAAAACCAGAAAACCAATGAACTAATAGTTGCCCCAGCTTACGACAAATTACTTTTTTATGCTTGCTGTGAACTACTGATGAGAAACGGGCTTAGAGTGAATGAACTAATGTATGCTTTGTTAAACAGTTTTTCAGGCGGAAGTGTCGAGACTTGGCACACGATGGTAGAACCAGCAGTAGCAGGGATAGTAGATTGGTTGAAGACACTGCAACAGCAATATGGTGGTAAAGACATTGATGTTGGAGAGGTAATTAAATAGACGCAATAATCTATGGCGCTTGAATGTGACAAAATTGCATTTCGTTTACCCATTGCACAATTTAGCGGTTTGTGCAATCTTACGTGGGACTTTCCCTGAACATTGTAGAGGAGGTCCATCGGTGTGATGGCATCAAGACTACCTACGATGGGTTGAAATATGTTTTAATAAGGTATCATCCGTTAGCTAACGGATAAAGGAGCGATTGAATGGACCAGATAGAGTTAGAAATTACTAAGCGGGAGGTTCTAGGCCAGAAAGTGAGATTTTTACGTCGCCAGGGGATTACCCCGGTGCATCTTTTTGGCCATGGTATCGAATCAATGGCATTACAATGTGACACTGCCAAACTTCAGCAAGTGTTAACTGAGGCAGGGAAGGCCAAGGTTATCAGTTTCAGACTCGATAATGAAAAAAGGCCAAGGAGCGTTTTAGTTCGTGAAGTTCAAGTAGACTCGCTAAGAGGCGGATTACTCCATGTAGATTTTTATCAGGTAAAAATGGCGGAGGAAGTAAAAGTGGAAGTTCCTATTACTCTAGTTGGGGAAGCCCCAGCCTTGAAGTTAAAGGCGAATATGCTAATGCAGGAGCTCGACACCTTGACCGTTGAGTGCCTTCCGGCAA
>JAGMDB010000011.1 GCA_023128875.1 Dehalococcoidia bacterium
CTGATAACAGGTCACAAAACGATGTATTGTGATGTAGTTCTATTGGTAATGCTAATTGCGAACTGCGAACACTGAGATTGGATACTGGCTTACTTATCTAGTTTCTAGAGCCATGTATATCAGAATATAGACCACGAAGTTCTAAGTTAAAAGCCATAGCTCTGAAGCTATCAGTTCAGACCTAGAACCAAAGCCTGGAACCAGAATCAGAATCACAACCGGAACTAGAACCTAGAACTAGCTCGGATGAATACTAAATTGGGCACAAGTGGAAACTGGGTAGTGTATCAATTTGGATCTCAATCCTCTTCATACGGGCAATTGAAGAGATAATGAAACTACTTTATTACCCTGCCTTGAGGGAATTTTGCGACTTTTAATATCGGAGCAGGGAATAAATTTTTTCTTTTCTGGGCGTCCGTTATGATTATGTTGGTGCCTCGAACCGCTGCCTGTCCACGCAATAGTTTCTCCTCACCACTACGTTCTTCCACAAAGGCTAATGTGCCTTCTTTTGACTCATTTGGCTGTAACCATATTGGGGGAGATATTTCACCTCCTGGAACGAAATCAAAATCGCTTTCAGAAACGCCAACGTAAGGGGGTATATATTTTGTTTTATTTTTGTATTTTACTTGTAATTGTATCTCTATTATACCTAATGTTTTATCAGGTGAGCTATTGATAATCAACACACCGTAGAAATATTCGAGCCTGTCTGGGAAATCTTGTTTATCGGAGTAAGCAAGTACTGCAGCGCCGGAAGACTTTACTAATAACATGGGCTTGGATTCTAATTTCTTTGACAGGTCTATTATCACCCAATAAGCGAAACCTAAGGCTAACCCACCTGATATGATGGCTACCCAATTGACCCCAGAAATCCTAACGAACGTCGCAAGCTGTGGCGCCCATGATACAACAAAAGCAATTCCGCTCAGCGTTATGACCACCACCCTCTTAATTGGCAAATACCGCATACCTGCATTCTACCACTCGTGGGTGTCTTTGTCTCACACGCTATACGTGTGAATCTCATTAAGGTAACTTAACCAAATTGATACACTACCAGAAACTGAAGCGGAACCAGGGAGCAAACCCCGAAGACACAATCTGGCTGTTTGTTCAGCAGCCAATTGCTGTTGGCGGATTCCCGATGTAGAATGGGATAAAGTGAACACAAAGGACGTGATGGTCGTAGCGAGTCACAAAGAATGATTAACTCAAGGGGTATGGCGGATCTGGTTCGCCAATATGTCGCGTGCTGGACTGCGCAGCGTCCAATATACTCTGGCATATGGGAGGACAATGACTTTGGCTGTGAGAACCTGCAAATATTCAGGAATGGCTATGCGGTCGAGCGATTAGGACACGATGAGCTATGCGACCTCTCAGTCTTACTTACGAAGAGCCTCAGGGGGCAAATCAACAGGGACCACAAGATATTATGGTCTTGGTGTTCGTTTCTGACTTCCCAACTGCGAAACGGAGTGCCTATGTTCAACGATGCGGACTGGGCTAGCGCGTTCCTAAGTCTCGTCAATTTGTCATTGGCGGGGTGGAAGGATCGCCCAGCCGGGCCAGCAGCTCTCGCTTGGGAACAGCAGGCACGAAGCTATGTCAACCACCACGCGGCCGCAACATTGAATGACAAATGGGTTCCCGCCGGACCTGCTGCCTTTGCAGCGTTGGAAGGTACATTGCGAAGAAAGAATAGCCGCTACGTTAGCACGGATGGTAATGTTCGCATCGGTTTCAGAGTCACAGACTCCAATCAGAGACCAAAGACTTATACCACTGGGAAAAAATTGAACCGTATTGACGACTCTTTGAGACTATTTGACCAAATTGTCGCCAGCGAAAGGGGTAGACCCTGTACTGCGCTCAGGCATTTGCGGAACGAGATCTCCACGCTTTTCACAGTCGCTACTGACCCTTATGACTTAATAGACTCATGGAGAAATGAGCTTGTTCATGGACAAGAATACTGGCAGAATAGAACCCCAATCATTCTGAATTTGATATGTTTATTGGTAGTCGACGAGATTGAACCGGGTGCATATGACAATAGCCGGAATGCCATCGTCCACGCACTTGGATGGCAAAGAAGCACAATGACCGCTAGTTACAGAGCCCCTTGGGAAATCTTCCCGCCCGATCTTGACCGCATTTGAGCTTATCGTCTGCACATCACGACCTTACGTGGTGAAACTGCTCTCGCCCGTGGTTATCTTCGGTATGCTGCATGCAAACTGCACGAAATGACGTAATGTATAACCTAACAATCATGCATTGTAGTATACTTGAATGCGAAGCTATTTGATCGAACCTACGACACAATAAAGGCACTTCCAACTTATCTTTCGATATACTAAAATAAGATAGGTATTATCTAAACCTCAAAGACAGGCGGCTTAGGGTGGTGTTTATGAAGCCTGAGGAAAAGGCAAGGCAGAAAATCGACCAGCTACTAAAAGCTGATGGCTGGGCCGTTCAGGAACGAGAGCAACTGAATCTAAGTGCCTCGTTGGGGGTGGCGGTGTGCGACCTCTCGCTGAAAACAGGACCAGCCGACTACGTGCTTTTCGTTGATGGAAAACCTGTCGGCGTCATTGAGGCTAAGCCTTTTGGCACTACTTTGAGCGGTGTAGCTGAACAGTCCGGCGGTTATCTTGCCAGCATCCCCAAAAGCCTGCCTCATGTGGACGAACCTCCGTCTTTTGCCTACGAAAGTACCGGCATGGAGACCTATTTTAGGGACTTGAGAGACCCAGACCCCCGCTCCCGCCGCATCTTCAACTTCCACAAACCTGAAACGCTCAAGGAATGGCTCTCCCAAAAGGACACCCTCAGAGCCAGACTTAAAAATTTGCCTCCCCTGATAACCGATGGACTCAGAGATTGTCAGATTGAAGCCGTCACCAACCTGGAAAAATCCTTCGCCGAAGCCAGACCACGCGCCCTTATCCAGATGGCTTCTGGCAGCGGCAAAACTTACACCGCCGTCAGTTTCGTCTATCGACTTATCAAATTCGCCAATGCCAGAAGAGTCCTTTTCCTCGTTGATAGAAGCAACCTTGGCCGCCAGGCCAGAAGCGAGTT
>JAGMDB010000110.1 GCA_023128875.1 Dehalococcoidia bacterium
GCGGCTGCCTTCTAAGCAGCGGGTCGTGGGTTCGAAGCCCGCCAGGGACGCCACAAAGCTAACTAGAGCCACTGCTTGACAAAAACCGCCCCAAAATGTCACCACCAAAAGCCATCCTCTACTGTAAACTACCAGTATGAGGAGTTTGAAGTGATGACACTCCAAGATGCACTGATAGCCTATCGCACTTATGCCCGGGCTGAAGGCAAAAGCCCAAAAACTATCCGCTGGATTATGTCAAGTGTCACCTACTTTGCCGACTTCCTCAGCCCCGACAACCAGGATATAGCCAGCATTTCCAGCAATGACCTTAGACGCTTTATCATCGCCCTTCAAGGCAAGCATAAGTTCAGCAATCATCCCTATAACAGACCTCAACAGGCCAAGCTGTCACCACAATCTATCGAGGCCTATGCTAGGGCTATCAGGGCATTCTTTGGCTTTCTCCATCGGGAGGGATTTATTGAAAGCAATCCGATGGAAAAAGTGAAAATGCCCAAAGTACCGGAGATATTAGTGCCTACTTTTTCGCAGAAGGAGATTGAGAAACTCTTAGCCCAGCCGGACAAGCATAGCAATGAAGGCTTTAGGGACTACTCCATTCTGTTGACTTTTTACGACACTACAGTCAGGCTCTCAGAACTTGCCGAGCTTAAGGCTGCCGACATTGACCATGAACAAAACCTTTTCAAGGTTATGGGCAAGGGTAAAAAGGAGCGCTATGTCCCATTCGGCCGGCGGGTTGCCAGAGCCCTGATGAAGTACCAGCTAAAGCACCGTCCGGAGCCTGTAGGCACCGGTAACTTTTGGCTTAGACGTGATGGGCAACCATTGCCAGCTG
The DNA here is from genome assembly GCA_023128875.1 of Dehalococcoidia bacterium. Classification (GTDB taxonomy): domain Bacteria; phylum Chloroflexota; class Dehalococcoidia; order GIF9; family AB-539-J10; genus JAGMDB01. The sequence goes on from JAGMDB010000110.1 coordinate 842, forward strand.
GTAGGATAGAGAAGCTTGTCAGTATGTATGGTAAGAAGGCGGGATTTAAACGTTGCTATCCCCACAAGCTGCGACATACGAGTAGCGTCATGTATCTGAGGAATGGTGGCGATGTTTTCTCTCTGCAAAGCAAGCTAGGCCATAGGAACCTCGTTATGACCCGTCGCTATAGCAACCTTGCGGACAGTGACGTCAGGGATAGCCACCTCAGGCATTCGCCTGGCGATAGGCTGCATCTTTAAGATGGTAGTCGATTGGGAGAGAGCGACCCGAGCAGTTTGCGTCAATGTTAACTACTAGCTTGGGATACGTCAGTTTGGAGTCGAAATTTGTTTCCTTTATCCTTACACCGGAACTGGTGACAAAGTAATCCACTGCCGGCGGTGCTGGAAGGCTATGGACACCGCCACCGGGATGGTAGACAACACTGATATAATGGGGAGTGACTCGTATAATACGAATATCCCCCAGTTCCCTTTTCTGCCGCTGGAGCTGCCTCTTCCCATAATTGAACACACCTTGAAGTTTGGCGAAATGTTGCTGGCTGGAGGTCAATGGCTCGCCGAGCGTTACTTCCTTCTCTGGCTGGGGAACGGGCTCAAAGGAATAGCCTCGCCATCCGCAATCCCTCTTCTTACAAATAAACATGCCTCCCACGTTCCGGTAAAGCTCACCGCCACAGACAGGGCAAGGTCTTCTCGTAACAGCACCTGGCTGAAAATCATCGCTAGTCAGTGACATTTGAAGCCCCTTTTTGTCAGTGTCCTAAGTCAACATTCTGCTATGATTATAGTATAAGACGCTCAATATATAAAATCAAGAACTAGTGGGAGGTTTCTCATGGAGATGAAAAACCTGAAGAAAAGCGAAGAGGAGGTAACCATTCCTGCGGACGAGGCATGCAATACGGCGCACGCTTTACGGACCATACGCCTGCTAGAAAAGGGGGCTCGACAGGCCTTTTTGGACGGCGATGTCACTGTCGAGGACACTAAAACAATCTTGGATCGAGTGAAGGAAGCCAACAAGCGTTGTGAGACTGGTAATGTTAATGCCTGCCTTATCCTCCAGGAGCTGGTTAAGGGTCTGACGGGTCTGACGGAAGGTATATCAGAAACTAGTTGACGTTCTCAGGTCTGAAAAAACACTCGCTCGCTTGCAGGGGTATGAACTCTGAAGCGATGTCCGAAACAAAGAGGCATTATGCTATTAGCAAAAAGGCTGCCATATTCCGTCTTTTTGAGGAGGGGAAGCGCCCCATGGATATTGCCGATTCTTCCGTGTCGCGAAAAACTCTCTACCAATATTTCTGTGAATGGAGGAAGGAGAGGGGATTACAGGGGAGGCAGACTGGCTTCGCTATCAAGAAGTTCAACAGAAAGGCATACCTTGACTCTCAAGAAAATGAGAGGCAGAAGAAAGAAAGGGAGAGCATCACCAGGCTTGTTATGGATTGGGAGGTTATATCAAAGGCCTTAAAGGGGTGGGATGGGGACCTTGAACATACAGGTCAGAGGATCTATTTGCCGGGAAGTCGGGGTTATAGATGGCTTAGGCATGTTTTGAGACTCAGAAAGGATCCGCTTGGGAAAAGCCTTTACATGACGAGAGAGGAAAACCTGACTCTGTATCAAAAATGGGTGGAGCTTGGTGGGAAAGCCCAAGATAGAACCGATTTCAAGAAACTCTGCCGTGAGGAGGGGGTAGGGTTTCCTTCTGATATTAAAGCCTGACAAAAAGAAAGGTGACAACCCAATTTACCGCTCAAAGGTGCTAAAATATCAATTTTTATAGCTGCTTACCGAAACTGCTAAACCATATATAATTAAACTGGGAAGGAGTATTATGACTGAGTGTAATTGCAATTACTGCACTATTAATCCCAATGCCTGGGAAGAAGATAAGGAAATTTTGCGCCTGCACAAGCTAGGAACGCCAGCTGTTGAGATTGCGGCCAGGCTGAATGTTTATCCAGAGCTTGTCCGTCGCCGTCTCCGCAGAGCTGGCTTTGAGCCTGTCCCCGCCCCAAAGTTCCTCAAAGCTGAGGAGCTGCGCAGCGACATAATAAGACTCCATCAACAAGGGCTGCCGCCTCTAAAAATAGCAGAAAGGCTTGGTGTTGAATCTACTGTTGTCTATCGGCGTCTGCGGGACGCAAAGCTTGAGCCTCGCCCTAGCCCCGAAGATATAAAGAGAACCCTAGAATCACTTGACGAAATCATAGCACTGGGGAAGAGACATTAGCTATCTTGCCAACAGAAGTCTGGACCTTACCGATGCCCTCAAGGCGTGCGTCAAGATGCTTGACACCGAGAAGCTGCCCAAGCTTCTTGAGCAAGCCGATACATGTATCAAAAACATTTCCAATGTGATGACCGGAGCGGTAGCCCAAGCAACGGAGAGACCAGGGAAATAAGGGTCAGAGAAGTAATTTAAGCAGGTTCGGTGGGCAAGCTTTGGAGGAGAAGACACTTTCAGACTTCGTTGATTTTTCAGGTGTTCTAGTGCAGAAATTTGATAATGTGCAGATAGATGGCAATACCTTAGTCTTAGTCTACGATAATCAGAAAACAGAACTGCAAATCAAAGGAGATACTGGACTTATTGCTCGCACAATAGCAGAGGAGTTTGGAGCAAGAGGGCTAAAGCTAGAAAAGCGCAGAATTAGCCTATCTGAACTTCGTAATCTACAAGTGATTGACTTCGAAAAGCAAGCAAAGCTTAAAGACTATATAGATGATTTGGTCTTTACTCTATACTTCAATGTTCCTTTGAAAGAGGTCGGTTTAGACAAGTCAGAAGAAATACAGAAAGCTTGCTCAGCGAGTAGATACTACCAACTTGGTAGTTGTGTTCGCAGGTTTGCACCATCAACATTAGGTTAAGCGAACTGACTCAATCACTGTCGCAAACCACTCTTTCTGAGGCAAATCCTTCTCAAGCACTTTTCATCCGAGCCCTATTGACACTACATGCTCATAGTAAAATGAAATCAGTGCACATTCCGTCAAATTGTAGATTATCGTCATTGTCGGTATCTTAGACTAATGAGACTTGATTTGTTTTGGGTCTTTGATTTCTCTTTTCTGTCGAGACTTAAAGCAGTAGGCTGTTGGCATGATGGGTTAATATTTTGTTAATTTATATTGCATTTTTTTAATAAATATGCTATAATTAAAGCAATATTTCTATTGGTTGTCAATATTTTTTAATAAATATGGTATATTTTTTAACGGAGAATATCTAATTGGAAAAGAGTAGCTCTAAAATTAGGTTGAGCAAGGAAGATAAAGCAATTTTCCGTAGTTTAGAGGCAATCGTAGAGGGTGTAGCTGAAGTATTTGGGAGTAATTGCGAAGTGGTTCTTCATTCTTTAGAAGACACCAGCCGTTCGGTTGTTAAGATAGTAAATGGCAATGTCACTGGGAGAAAGGTAGGGTCTCCCCTAACTAATTTTTTGGCAGAGATACTAAAGAAAGCTGACTCGTTAGAAAAAGATGTGATTGGTAGCTATTATAATAGACTAGACGATGGCAGGCTATTAAAGTCGGTTTCTACACTAATTAGAAACACCCACGGCAAACCTATTGGTTTTATGTGTATTAACATCGATTTATCTGCCCCTTTGTTAGACTTCCTAACAGGATTTCTGCCCATGCATGGCGAATCTTCTAAGAATATAATCGAACATTTCCCAATAAACATTAAAGACTTGATCTCCAAGACGTTGGAGATAGTAATGACTGACGTAAATAATCGGAGAGAGGTTCCCTCTTCTGAGAGAAACAAGTTGATTACACAGGAGTTATATAAAAGAGGACTCTTTAATGTAAGAGGAGCCATTGATTTGGTTGCGAAGGAAATGGGTGTCTCAAGATACACGGTGTATAACTACATTAGGGAAGCAAAGTATGAAGAACTGCTTCTGTAATGAAAGGAGGTGATTTCGGAGAGAGAATAGATGATGTAAACAATTACAGATGGCAACTAATCTTAGAAGTAGGGATGTTTTTAGAATGAAGAAAGGAGAATGTTTAGATGGCAGAACTAAAAAAAATAGAAACAGACAAAGCACCGGGAGCTGTAGGGCCTTACTCTCAAGGTACACAGATAGGCGGATTTGTATTTGTTTCCGGTCAACTTCCCGTTAATCCAAAAACTGGACAAAAGGTTGAAGAAGACATTAAGGTTCAAACAGACCGCGTCATAGAGAACATAAAGGCAGTTCTCGAAGCCGCAGGTTCAGACCTAAGTCAAGTTGTTCGCTGTGATGTTTTTTTGAAAGACATGAACGATTTTAAGGATATGAACGAAGTTTATGCCTCCAAATTTGTTACGGAGCCGAAGCCAGCGAGACAAGCCGTTCAAGTTGGACGACTGCCAATTGATGCCATGGTTGAGGTCTCCTGTATCGCCTATAAGGGGTAACAATTATTTGAAGGAGGGGCAATTATGAAGATCAAAGTATTAGGGATTAACGGAAGTGCCAGGCGGCGAGGAAATACCTCGATCATGATTAACGAAGCTTTACAGGGTGCATCTGAGCTAAAAGATGTGGAAACAGAATATATTGCTTTAGCAGAGCACAAGATTTTGGGAGGGTGCCTAGCGTGCTATATTTGCCATAAAGAACCCAGTTTAGAGAAGCTCTGTAGGGGTTACAAAGAACCAGACGATGTTAATATGATAGTGCGAAAGATGTTAGAGGCAGAAGCATGGATTATCGGCACCCCTGTTTATTTCGGGGGAATGACAGCACAGTTAAAAGCATTAATAGACCGAACACATCCTGTCCAGCCCTGTGGACGAGCATTTAGAAATAAGGTTTGCGGTGTTGTTACTATGGCTGTTGAAAGAGCAGGGGGGGCAGAGGCGACAATGGATGACATACGCCATTGGCTTGGGAACATGGACGCAATCTACATTGGTAGCGGCCCTGCACGACCTACCCCAGCGTGTGGTAGTTTCTGGGGAGCTCAAGGTGTTCAAGGATGGCCTAACTATATTCCTACAACTAAACCAGAGGCCCGTAGTGCAGTCAAGCAGGATATTATAGGAATGCAGGCGGCGAGAAACTTAGGAAGGCGGGTTGTCGATTTGGCAAAGGCGGTTAAAGCCGGCTATGCGTCTTTAGGAGAAGGAGAGACATATTGGGGGTATGGCCCTGTAATAGAAATCCACGGCGGAAAGTATGATAAGTATCAAGAGAAGTAAAGGTAAGCCAAATTTGTGGAAACTTTAAAAGTAAAAGGATAAAAGGAGGACAAATAAAAATGGCGGAAGAGAAAATGAAATACGCAAGTGTTGTTGCTGAGGCTAAAAAGAAATGGGATAATTTAACCGATAACGAGAAGGCAATCTCCCATCGTGTTTTTAGAAGAGGAATAGAGCGCTGGATTTTAATGTGGGATATTTTAAAGGCGATCGAGGAGAAGTTTGGTATTAATGTGTGGGATATAGTAAGAGAAGAGATCTGGAAGCACTCTTTCGCGGCAGGACAGAACTTAGCTAAGAAATATGAGAGGCATGGCGTGGTAGAGTTATATGATGCCTTTAATTCGCAATTTGAGGGTTTGGTCCAGGCTGAGTGGCTTGAATTGAACGACAAAGTTTTACACAAGTGGAATCACGCCTGCCCGAATTATCAGCATCTTAAAGACTTGGGGAAGACCGAAGAAGAAATAAAAGAAATGGCACCATACTATTGTCTACAGGACATAGGTATTATGACCGGGTTTAACCCGGATCTTGAGGTTTTCCCTCAATCGCGTTTATTGATGGCGGGTGACCCCCACTGCACTTACCGTGTTGAGGACCACGGTGAGAAATCCGGTAAAAAGTTTGGTTTTGTAGTATAAACCTACACTTTGGGAGGTGAAAATGATGTAATAAAGTATTTTTAGCAGACCAAAAATCTAAGCAAAGGAGTTTTTAGATGAAAAGGAAAATATTGTTAAGTATGTTGGCTTTGTTGTTAGCCATCAGCTTGGTTGCTATCGGCTGTGCTAAACCAGCACCAGCCCCAGCGCCAGCCCCAGCGCCTACGCCAGAACCAATACCAGCAGGCCCAGAGTATACGTGGAGGTGGCAGTGTCTATATCACCCTGGTCTTTCGTTTGACTATTGGGGTAAAGGAATTGCTGACATGATTGAGGAAATGTCTGGAGGGCGGATTGAAATTGAGGTGTTCCACGGGGGTGCCTTATGCCCAAACAAGGAGATATATACCGCTCTAGGTCAAGGGCAGTTTGAGATGGCTACGAATGTTGGTGCCTTTTGTGCTGGCATTATACCTGTAGGATACATTGAGTTTACCCCGCCTGGTGGTCCTAGAACCGGGGAAGAACTAGACTTGCTGTTTTACAACTACGGATGGCTTGAATTGCTGCAACAAGTTTATAATACAGGCAACATCCATTACATCGCTCAGAACCCGTGCGGTTGGCGCAACTTGGTTTCGACAAAGCCGATACGTAGTGTAGATGACCTCAAGGGTATGAAGGTAAGGTGCACCGGATTAGATGCGTTATTGTTAGAGAGACTAGGGGCAGTGCCAACTTATATACCTACAGGGGACATTTATACAGGTCTGGCATTGGGTACCGTTGATGCCAGCCTTTATGGTGGCCCAGCCACGCACTGGGACCAGAAGCTTATGGAAGTCGTTAAGTATGAAATACTGCCCAACATTGAGACAGCTTCCTCTAATACACTTATAAATCTGGATGTGTGGGACTCACTGCCAGAAGACCTTAAACTCATAATCCAGGTAGCAGCTCGTTACCAGGGTTCAGAAGGCTATCGTGCACGCGAGATAGAGTGTCGTGACCGCATTGAGAGGATGAAGAAAGAGTATGGCATCGAGTTCATAGTGCTGCCTGAATCTGAGGTAGCTAAGATACGCGCCGCCGGTATAGAAGTCTTGAGGGAGAAAGCTGCGGTGGATCCCACTACTGCTAAAATGTTGGAGATAATGGAAGATGCCATGGAGTACTTCGAGTGGAGATACGCTGGAATTATAAGGTAAGATTCTGAAGATGGACTGACGGCACTCCTTCAGGAGGACAGTAGGGGTGGTGTTACCCTAATTGAGGGTGCTGTGGGAAAGATTGTGTTGTAAAATTAACAGCATCGGTAGGGAGTGTGATTAGTGTTTCCCGCTGATGCTGTTAATTTTGTGGGGCGTGGCTAGTTATTGTGCTGACTTTAGAAAGGAAAAGTGGGCGGAAGTGGAAGTCGCAAGAGAATTGGCAAGCTTTGTAGTGAAATCTGGTTTCACCGATTTGCCTGAGCAGATTGTGTGTGAAATGAAACGTGTTTTGTTGGACTCCATTGGCTGTGCCATTGGTGGCCTTATGACGGAGAGGGGCAAGATAGTGGTTAAATTAGCCAGGAGATTAGGAGGACCGCAGGAAGCAACTGTGATTGCAACCAACGACAAGGTTTCCTGCGCTAATGCCGCTTTGGCAAATGGTGAATTAACTAATGCGCTAGAATTCGATGCTTTATCTCGCGCGGGACGGCACGATGCCCCAATAATAATTCCAGCAGCACTGGCGCTAGCCGAGAGTGTCCATGCTTCGGGTGAGGATTTGATATTGGCTATTGCTCTTGGCTTGGAGATTTCGGGAAGACTCAAATTAGCAGTAGGAGGAATTTCAACCCCCATTGCCGAAGGCCCTGAGAAGGGTAAAATACGATGGCCAAGGGTTCATGGGTTTAGTGTTATTACCTTGGGGGCGGCGGCTAGCGCCGGCAAAATTCTGACTCTTAACCAAAAGGAAATGGCTAACGCATTAGGCCTAGCCGGTTGCCTTTGCCCGCCTAGTATAGTGAGAAAGTGGATGGAGACCACGCCTATCACCATGAGTAAGTATGGTCCCTGCGGATGGGCAGCTCATGTAGGCGTTATCTCAGCATTGCTTGCTGGGGCAGGATACACAGCAGATACTGGTCTCTTCAATAGTGAATTCGGCTTCTGGACGTATACTGGCAAAGCTAAAGGAGAGTGGAATATGGAGCCGGTGTTGGAGGGCCTGGGTGCGAAATGGCACTGCCATCAAATTTGCTATAAGCAATACCCCTGTGGTGACTGTCTAATTAGCCTCCCGGAGATGCTCCTTCAGATCATGGAAGAAAACCATCTCCAGCCAGACGACATAGAGAGGATAAAAGCCCAGCCACATCCTGTTGCCCAATTTACAGCATGGAGAGAAAATGCGTTGACAACGCCGGACGATTATTGCTTTAACGCCCGGTATTTATTAGCTTGTGCAGCCCAAAAGATTGAGCCGACTTATTGGCATGACCCAAATATACAGCGAAACCCGAAGATACAAGAATTCTTGCAGAGGGTAGAGTTTGCCATCATTATTGATGAGAAAGATTTTGGTTTAGCAAGGCTTGAAGACTCAAGTGCTTGGCAAATGAGGATCGAAGTTGTGGCCAAAGGGAAGAGCTTTAGGAAAAAGGCATCTTATGTAAGGGGGGCATCATGGCTGCCAGAAGAGTTTAGAATCACAGACGATGAACTCATCAAGAAGTTTGGTGACAATGCCTCAAGGGTTCTGCCTTTGGATAAGGCTAATAAAGTAACTCGAGCTATACTTGGGATAGAGAAGATGAAAAATGTCAATGAGCTTATGAAAATGCTTGCCTCATAGTGCGGAGGCTAGGTACTGGTGGGCTATCATCAATTTGAAAAAGCACAAGTAGTAATGCTTACAAAGAGGACATTATACTAACAGTTTTTCAATCGCTTTAGGACCATACTTAAAGAAATATTATGGGTTAATTATTAAGCAAGCTTGTGTAAAGCTAGGTCTAAAAATTGGTTTAAGCAGAGGTTGCCTATGAAAATTTCTTTGAATACTATTGATAACATTAGTAAGGGGTCCGGGCAAGTTGCTCTGTATATGATGCTGGTGATGACGGGGTTAGTGTTTGTCGGTGTAATATTAAGATATGTGTTTAATGCTCCCTCTAAGTGGATTCCTGAATTATCTCAGTTTCTCTTCGGGACGAGTTTATTGCTAGCCGGAGCCTTTGCTCTTCAGCAGAATAAACATGTCAGGGTAGATGTAATCGTCAACCAACTTCGACCTAGGCTGCAAGCAATTTTAGACCTTTTTGCTTCACTGTTTTTCTGGGTCTTTTGTGTCGTGTTGCTGTATAAAGGTGGAGAAATGGCGTGGCACTCGGTTAGCCATTGGGAAACCACAGGAACATTCTGGAATCCCCCAATATGGCCTGTAAAGATATTTATAGTGCTATCAGCTCTACTAATACTCCTGCAGGGTGTAGCTAAAACTATTCGCGATTGGCGCAAACTTGCTGCCCTAAGCGAAAAGGGGAACATTAAGTGAATCCAGCATTAGTCACAGCAGCCATGTTCGGTATGCTCGTAGTATGTATTTTACTAGGTGTTCCTCTTGCCTTCGCCTTAGGCTCTGTCGGCGTAATCTTCACTATTGCCTTGTGGGGATGGAATGGTCTATATGTGGTGGGTGCTCGTACCCTGGCTACAATGAGTTCAGAGATTCTAATATGCGTTCCACTATTTATTCTCATGGGAGCATTATTACAGTACGCAGGCATGGCCGATGCTCTCTATACAATGGTACATCGATGGGCAGGTAAGCTACCTGGTGCTCTAGCGATGGGAACTGTAGTTATATGTTACTTCATTGGTGCTATGTCTGGGGTGACCGGCGCCGCTGCGGTATCATTAGGCCTTATTGCCATCCCCTCCATGCTTAAGCGTAATTATGATAAAAAGGTAGCAGTAGGAACTGTAGCCGGGGGGTCAACTTTATGCCTTATTGTGCCTCCTAGTATCACCATGGTCCTTTTTTGCGCAATGTCCTTGTTGTCAATAGGCCAAATGTTCATAGCCGGGGTTTTACCCGGGGCTGTAATCGCAGGCCTGTTCATAGCTTACTTACTAGTGCAAGGTATACGACACCCGGACCGAATGCCTCCGCTTCCGGAGCAGGAAAGGCGAGCAATTACTCTCAAGGATAAGATCACTTCTACAGCGGTGGTGTTTCCTACTCTGTTCATCATTGCCTCTGTTTTAGGGTCGATTTTTACAGGGATGGCTACTCCTAATGAGGCGGCTGCCGTAGGTGTTGTGGCTACTATAGCGGTGTCTGCCCTTTATCACCGGCTTAAGTGGAAAGTTATTAAGGGAGCATCCGTTGAAGCCTTGAAGTCCAGCGTTATGATTATGTGGATTTTGGTGGGAGCACATATATTCAGTTCTGTCTACCAGGCTCTTGGAGCTAACCAGTTTATTGAAGACATACTATTGGGCTTGGGACTAAGTCCGTGGTATGTTCTCGGACTGGTGCTGTTTATTGTGCTCGTGATGGGTATGTTTATTGATGCTGCGCCAATCATTGTATTGGTGGTTCCCCTTGTTTTCCCGATAATGGTGTCGCTCGGCTTTAATGCCTTATGGTTTGCCATTCTTTTCAACGTCGCCGTGATGATAGGTTACCTGTCACCACCTTTTGGGCTAGTTCTGTTTTACATCAAGGGAGTATGTCCACCGGAGGTAAGCATGGGAGACATATACCGCTCTGTTATACCATTTATTGTGCTGGAGTTCATTAGTATAGGTATACTTATTGCCTTTCCGAATATAATTCTATGGCTTCCTCGCTTGGTTATAGGAAGGCGTATAGTAGGATAAGGAGGATATAATTAGATGACCGCTGGAAAGAAAACCGTTGCTTTAAAGGAGGCCGAGGAGGAAGTCAGGAAGGTTTGTGTAAGGCTAGGGCTTTTACATCTTTCCTTTGCCCAAACTCTGGTTGAGGAGTTGGGAGAAAAGAAGGGGAAAGAGCTAGTCCTGAAAGCCATCAAAGTTTATGGCACAAAAATTGGTGAGCGAATAAAAGCTAGTGTAACTACTCAAGGACTGGAAAATATTCCGGCAAACTATAAAGGAGACCTTCCACAATACGGAATGCGGGACCTTACAGAAGTATTAGAGGTAGGCGGGGAAAAAAGGAAGAGGGTCTACGGCTGTGTTATGGGAAAGGTATGGAAGGAGCTCGGAGAGGATAAGCTGGG
>JAGMDB010000111.1 GCA_023128875.1 Dehalococcoidia bacterium
GTTGCCGGATGGTGACCAGTACTGTGAATTTGCGGTGAGACCGACCACGGAGCAGGAAAGAAAAGATTTTGCCGATAAGGATAAGGATTGGTCATATATAGACGGGTAAAGAGTAAATATCTCGAGAAATGAACTAATAAGAGGTGGGCTATGACAGAACTATAATACAGTCGTGAGCGTATAGAAATCTGATTGTCGCTTAGGAGGATATTATGGCAAAAGTAATGAAACGTTTAGAGGATTGCTTTGAAAATGAGGAGGAAAGAAAATACTTTCAGTTTTTGAGAAGTGAGAGCGAGGACGAAAAATTAATAAGAAGGATTAAGCAAGAAGCCTTTGAAAATCAAACCAAATATCGGTGTTGCACCCAAAATGTGGTATATGCTCTACAAAGACACCTTGAGATTGGCAACAAAGATTTGTTTAAGGCTACGAGTGCGCTTAGTGGAGGGATGATTGGGAAAGGAACTCATATTTGCGGTGCCCTTGTAGGTGGACTGACAATATTGGGGTTAGTTTTTGGGCGAGCAGATTTTCTTGAACCTGGGTCGCCAAGAGAGGGCGGACCAAGTAATTTTACTAGGACAAGAGAAGTCGGGGATGAACTTTATCAACAATTTAAAGAGACATTTGGGTCAGTCATATGTCAAGAGATACAAAAAAGGCATTTCGGGTGGTGCCCTTATCCTATCGATCACAGCGATCCATATCATGAGGAGCTATATCAATCGGGTGAAATTTTTGATATATTATCCACTTATGCTTCCCAAGTGGTTATGAAAGCCGCAGAGTTAACGGCATGGATAATTTTGCGAGAGTGGCACAAAGAAAAGGGCTCTTAATCTTCAATCGAAAGTAACGCCAATTTAGGAAACGTTTGGAGTCGGCTAGATACAGACAGCAAGTTTCCAGAAAAGTGTTCTATTAGGTGCATCGAGTTAATTGGGTACGGAGGTAAGAAATGGATATGCGAACATTCTGGGAGAGCAAGGTAGAAAAGAATCCAGAGAAGATCTTTCTCTACTACGGTGATAAGGAAATTACCTATAGCGAATTTGATGCTAGAGTCAACCAAGTGGCTAATGGTTTTGTAGAAATGGGGGTGAAAAAGGGAGACAGGGTAAGCTTAATGCTACAAAACGTCCCCGAGTTTCTATATAGCTGGTTTGGCTTGGCTAAGATAGGCGGGGTTATGGTTCCCGTCAATACAGCCTTCAAGGCTAATGAAGCTCAATATGTTGTAAATCATTCCGAGGCAAGCGGTTTGATTACCTCCCAAGATACTCTTCAGGTAGCCCTTCAGATTAAAAAGGACTGCCCTCATTTAAGGTGGATAGCCTGTGTAGATGGGGAAGAGCTACCAAAGGGGGTCATCCCCTATAACCAGTTATCTCGTGATATGCCTAAGGAGCTGAAGGATTTTCATGTTGGAGATGAAGACCATACTTCTATCATTTATACCTCAGGAACCACAGGGTTCCCCAAAGGGGCAATGCACGTCCATAAAAATCTTGTTATGACAGGTGAGGCTTTTCTTTTGCGAGCTGGAGTGGGGCCAAAAGATAGAATTATGGCAATTCTACCCCTCTTTCATCTTAATGCTCAATTTTATAGCACTTGGGGAGCAATAGCTGCCGAGGCAAGTCTAATCCTAATCCGTCGATTTAGTGCCAGCCGATTTTGGGATCAGGCAGTGCAGTACGGGGCAACTGAATTTAATTTTATTGGTGCAGTGGGCAGAATCCTGTGTGCCCGCCCCGAAAAGGAGTTCCGTCCTGAACATACTATTCGAACGGCTGTTGGAGCAGCTGTTAGCCCGGATGTCTACGAGACCTTTACCAAACGATTCAAGATACCCAATATGATCGATGCCTATGGGTTAACAGAGATTGCTGCTGTTTGCCAGAACCCTATTGGCGGTAAGATTAAGATGAAAAGTATGGGTCTTCCCGCAAAGCACCCTGACCCCTCCGTTACCTTTACAGAAATGAATATTGTAGACGATAACGGGCAAGGAGTTCCTATTGGACAGACAGGCGAGTTGATTGTCCGAAACCCGGTGATGATGAAGGGCTATTTCAAGGAACCTGAAAAAACTAAGGAGGCTATCCGTGATGGGTGGTTCTACACTGGAGATTATGTTTACAAAGACGAGGATGAATACTACTTTTTTGTTAGCCGGAAAAAGGATATCATCCGGAGGAAAGGAGAGAATATTTCCCCTGCTGAAATCGAGACTATTATCAATACAAATCCGAAGGTCTTAGAAACGGCGGTTATCCCCGTCCCATCTGAATTAGGGGAAGATGAGGTGATGGCCTGCATTGTCCTCAAGCCTGGCCAATCTATGGTGCCCGAGGAGATTGTTGACTGGTGTAAGACTTCCTTAGCGGCTTTCAAGGTACCGCGGTATATTCAATTTCGGAAGGAACTACCAAAAACAACAACGCAAAGGGTGCAAAAGTATGTCCTTAAAGAAGAGGAAGACCTATTAAAAAAGGCCTATGACATGGAATTGTATAAAAAGAGTTTGGGGTTATAAGAATCATGGTAGAGAAAGAAAGTGTTATTATAAATGGGGCTAGAACAGCTATAGGGCGCTTTGGCGGCGTTTTTAGAAACCTCACCTTGGTTGATTTAGGAGTCGCAGCTGTAAAAGGGGCTTTCCAGAAGTCAGGAGTAAAACCGGAGCAAGTAGACGAGGTTATTATCGGGCATGCTCGTCAAGCTGGCAATGGGCCCAATCCTGGTAGAATAGTCTCAATTAACGCTGCCATCCCGGCGATTGTTCCGGCCTATACCGTGAATCAGGCTTGCGCATCCGGAATGCTATCCATCATGTTAGCTGACCAGAGCATTACCTTAGGGGATTCTGACATCGTTCTAGCTGGGGGAATGGAACATCACAGTAGCGTCCCGTACCTAGCTATGAACACTCGTTGGGGGGCGAGGATGGGTGATGTAACGCTAGTGGATGCTCAGTTTCGTGACGGCTATCACTGTGGTATAGAACATGTGCACATGGGGCTACTGACCGACAGATATGCTGAGGAATTAGGCATTACTCGAGAAGAGCAAGACCAGTTTGCCCTTGAGAGCGAGCAGAAGGTCGCTAAAGCTAAGGAGAGTGGTTTCTTTGCCAAGACCATTGTGCCTGTGGAGGTTCCGCAACGAAAGGAACCCCCGATAACAATTCAAGAGGATGAGA
>JAGMDB010000112.1 GCA_023128875.1 Dehalococcoidia bacterium
AAGCAGAGCTCTGATTACGCCGCATGGCCAGTGATTATCAGGCCATACAACGACTTGCGGACACTAGGGTGGGCAAGTCGCGTATCACGTACGATAGACCTGACCTCTTCAATCCGATAGGACTCTTCAACCGATGCAATAAAGTGCGGGCGCACCTCTTTGGGCCGAGCCATGAGCCATACCATCAATTTCCAGAGCCCGCTCATACACCGTCTGAGGTCGGTGATATAGTAACTGCCCCCGGGCCTCAATACTCTGGCGACCTCGTTCAAAACTGGCCTGGGATCCAGCCATTCGTGTAATGAGGCACTGCTGAAAACGCAGTCAAACCGCTTATCTTCAAACGGCATGTGGCAAGCATCCGCCAGGACGTATTTGGCTCTCGGCGTAAGTCCATATTGTGCCGCATTTCTTCTAGCCAAGTCTACCATGTCACGGCTTATATCCACTCCCATGAGTGTCGTTCCAGCAATGTGCTTCAGCCACTCCAGACCCAGGTATCCTGGGCCAGGCCCTATCTCAAGTGCGTTGCCCCCCCTGATGCCTCCAGCAACTAGCGCCGGGACTGTGGCCAGGAATCTGGGGATGCTGAACCCGTACCAGCCCCTGTCTCTCATCCGCCTTGCCATGGCATCAAGAATCTGGCAGTAAGTGTGAACTTCCGTTCTTGCGGTTACGGTCATCTAAGGAACCCCCTTTGTTGCCAATGATGAAGTCGTGGTATCAGGGAATGGCAGCGTAGTGCAATGGAGGCAGTATACACACTTGAACCGGGGTTGTCAAAGGCCAGTTGTGCGGTGTCCGGGACATACTGTGGCCATCGAAAAGAGGAAACAAGCAATGAATTGGATTAGTACTAAGACTGGATGTCTTTTTGTTCAGGTCTGATTTGACATGCACCGCCCCTCAGTCTTAGAATAAGCAGAGTGGCCAAATTGTTGTGAAAATTGGTTAGATGAAGTGGACTAATAACTATATCGGAGTTTTTCTTTTTTCTCACCCTCCTTTCAGTCATAGGCCTGTTCTATCTCAGGACGGGCCTATGTTGGTATAAGATGAGAATGGAAAATTGAAGGAGAGAGTTCTATATAAGAGGCAGCCAGCGGGGATGGCATCTGGTCTTCCCTCAGCCAGTATCTCAATATCCTCTCCCCGTTCCGTACAGTGCCGAAAGCGGGGTTCTGCTTGCCCAAATAATAAATAAAGGAGGCGACATTTATGAAGCACAAGACTTTCAGGAAAGACTGGATAAAGACTGAAAAAGGAGGTAAAAATGCGTAGAAGAAAAAGTTTATTAGCGCTAATTGGAATAGTGGTATTGCTGGTTAGCTTAGCTGTTCCCATGATGCAGTGTGCTCCTGCAGCGGAAGAGGGAGTAACTCCTCCGGAGGAAGACGTAAGCCCATACGGCGGAAGGCTAGTTATTGGGTACACCGACCCCATAGATAGCCTGGTGGTAGACGAGGACTATACGTGGACAGGTATGGGTTGTGGCCTGGGTGGCGGAACCAATATGCTCTATGATGGTTTATCACGTGTTCCCAAAGGCCCCAATTACTTCGAGTACTCACCTTGCCTGTGCCAGAGCTGGGAAACAGAAGATGGCAAAACCTGGGTGTTACATCTTGCTGAAAATGTCAAGTGGCATGATGGCGTTCCGTTTACAGCAGAAGACCTCAAATTCACCTGGGACTACGTTTGGCCAGACCCGGGATTCTGGGAGATTTTCACTGATGCTGAATCCACTGAAGTCATCGATGAGCATACACTGAAGGTCGTCTTGAAGGCCCCAATTGCCACATGGTATGGCCCACCTACCTGGACATATACGCCGGTGGTTCCCAAGCATATTTTTGAACCATACAAAGATAACATAGTGGAATGCCCTAATGAAGAGGCAATTGCAACTGGACCGTATAAGCTCAAGGAGTTCGTAGCTAATCAATACATTTGGCTTGAAGTAAACGAAGATTACTGGGGAGGAAGACCCTATCTGGATGAGGTAATCATGAAACTGTACGGTGGAGCAGAAACCATGTTTATGGCTTTAGAGCATGGCGAAGTAGACGTAGTATCAGGAATCTCCACCCCCTCTGGCCTTATCGATGATCTGCAACAGGCACCGGATATCGATGTCGCAGACCTTCCAGGCAATGACATGGCAACGCTATGTTTTAACCTTCATCAAGACCTGCCATACCAGGATATTAATGTAAGACGTGCCATTGCACATGCCATAGACCGCGATAAACTCATTGACTTGGTGTATGGAGGACTTGCGGAAAAAATAGACAGCATAGTGTTTAACGAGGACATAATGCACAACGAAAACCTGCCCCAGTATGATTATGACCTCAATAAAGCTAACACGCTCTTGGATGACGGCGGTTACCTGGATAGTGATGGAGATGGAATAAGGAACGACCCCGCTACCGGACAAAACCTCGCCTTTGAGTTGATAATCAACTCAGCAAACCAACCATCTGTCAAATGTTCAACCGTAATCACAGAAAACCTGGCAGAAGTAGGCATCGACATTGATATGAGAGCGGTGGATTCCGATACTTTTAGCGATTACCTCTATAACCCACTCGCTGACGCTTTCCAGATAGCATATACAGAATTATCGCCAGGTCCCTCCCCATTCGCTGACTGGGCATGGATATACTTCACCAGCACAGAAATTAGCGGAGGCTGGGCTCACGCTGTCTACGACAACCCGGTGTTTGACGAACTGTATGCTGCCATGGGCGCTGCAGAAAGCCTTGACGAGCGCAAGGAAGTCGAAGATGAGATGCAGGTCATGTTACAAGAGGACTTGCCCTACATTTATCTGGTCAGACCAGCATTCCTGAATGCCCACAGAACCGATAAGTTTGAAGGCTGGGTTCCTCAGGTAGGCGGCTTTTTCTCCTGGATGAGCCCCTGGAGTGCCCTGGAAGTGCACGAGAAGTGAGCAAAGTTTGACTGGTGAAGTGCGCTAGCGCACTTCACCGAATTGGCCCCGAGTGGCGGTGATGGCAGGGAAGATTTGAGAGTCTTCTCATTGGGGGAGCGAAGATAGCCATCATCGTCATTCCCTGTGCGGTGAGTAAAAAGGCAGCATTAGTAAGTGTTCGGCCTTTGTTGGATTACTTGGCAAGCGATACCTGTCTTGAAGCATTGACTTTTGTTGCTGAGATTTCACAAAATACAGAAGATTAGAGGAGGATTACAAAAAATGAGTAAACCCAGGATAAGCTTTCTATCGCAAGACGAACTGGAGGCTATACATAGTGCTTCACTGCGAGTCCTGGAGAACACGGGTGTGAAAGTTGAAAGTAAGAAGGCGCTTGACATTCTAAAGCAGGCTGGAGCGAAGGTTGATTATGAGAAGAACCATGCTACTATACCTGGGGATTTAGTTGAAGAGGCGTTGAGGAGGGCGCCGAAGACCATCACATATGCCGCCAGGAACCCGAAGTACGATTTTGTGCTGGATAAGCGGGAGCCACATTTCTGTGCGGAGGGAGG
>JAGMDB010000113.1 GCA_023128875.1 Dehalococcoidia bacterium
CAGTTTCGGTTGCCTACCACTCACACGAAGAACCCACGACCCTACCCCGTTTCATCGGCAAAGGCATCAGGTACTGCGATTTCAAGTACCCCATAGACCCCATAGCGGGCTCACTTGTGAAGATGGGGTTCGCCAGCTATGAGCCGATAGAGGTAAAGGGAACCAAAGTGGCACCGATACATGTGTTGATGAAACTGGTGCGCCAGCCGGTAGGCACATTCCTTGCCGAAAACGAAGAAATGGCCAGGCTCCTTGCCACGACCGCCTACGCCCTTGTAGTAGAAGTGAAAGGAACCAGTTCTGGTGAAAAGATGCACTACACATTATCGATGCCCTCCATGACTGCTGAGGAAAACGTATGGCTATTCAAGAAGTTCGGCACTGCCGAGATTATGATAGCCTTGCCAGCAGTCATAGCTGCGAACATGTGTGTGAGCGGAGAAGCGCCGAAAGGGGTAATCGCCCCTGAGTGTATTGACCCTGCAAGGTTCTTCAAGATTAGTGCTGACATGGGCGCTCCGCTGAGGCTCCACGAGGTATCGTTAAAAGAAATATCTATCTCATAGTTTGTTGTTACCGGGCTAATTAGAGCACGCTAACAAAAGGGAATGTGTC
Organism: Dehalococcoidia bacterium; assembly: GCA_023128875.1. Lineage (GTDB taxonomy): Bacteria > Chloroflexota > Dehalococcoidia > GIF9 > AB-539-J10 > JAGMDB01. The sequence goes on from JAGMDB010000113.1 coordinate 616, forward strand.
ATAATAAGAGCTGCATTACAGTTTTTGTGTGAGATTGCCATCAGCCTGCACACTGGTGCAGGCTATATAGAAAGGAAAGAGAATGATTAAACCCAAAATAAGCTTTCTGCCGGAAGACAAGATAGAGGCTATTCATACGGCTTCACTAAAGGTTCTGGAGAACACAGGTATCAAAGTTGAGAGCAAAAAGGCTCTCGATATTCTAAAGGAGGCCGGAGCGAAGGTTGACTATGCAAAGCACCACGTAGCTATCCCCCGGAATCTAATTGAAGAGGCACTGAGAAGGGCACCGAAGACCATCAGATACGCCGCCAGGAACCCGAAATACGATTTTATGCTGGATAAGAGGGAGTCGCATTTTTGTGCTGACGGAGGCTCGCCATTCACCCTGGACTGGGAAAGCGGCAAGAGCAGGTATTCAACAGTCGCAGATGTTGCCCGCTGCTCAATAATAGCCGATTATCTTGAGCATGTTCATACTGTGTCTCTGGGGTCTGCCCTGGATGTGCCGGAGCCTATGCAGAGCATAATGGGCATGTATACCCGCTTGAGCAATACTGAAAAGCACTTCACGGCGGGTGCGCTCACCGCCAGGCAGGCTCAATATCAAATCGAAATCGCTGCGGGCATTGTCGGTAGCAGAGATGAACTGAGGAAAAGGCCTATTTTTTCAACAGCCATATGCCCCATTTCTCCTCTCAGCTATAGCAACGGGAGAACAGAAGCCACACTGGAGTATGCTAAGGCCGGCATTCCAGTCATTGTATGGACTATGCCCATGCTGGGCGAGACGAGTCCTGCCACGCTGGCTGGCGCAATGGTTGTTGACAACGCTGAGTTTCTGGGCTGTCTGGTAATCCTGGAGTTTGCCAACCCGGGAGCGCCGGTGGTGTATTGTGCTGACGTCGGCACTGTGGATTTCAAAACAGGGTCAGGAATTATGTCACCGGAGGCTTACCTTATGACCCTGGGACTTACCCAGCTAGCACACTACTATGGCTTACCAACCCAGGTAGAGGCTTCTTGCTCTGCTTCCAAAACTCCTGATGCGCAAGACGGATATGAAAAAGCCATCTTGCTTATCACTTACATGCTTATGGACCCAGCTCCGGACATCATTCTGGGTTTGGGAGCATTGGAAGGATCCCGTATGACATCTGCGGAGGCCCTGGTTATCGACAACGAGATTATAGATTATGCCTTAGGATATGCGCGTGGGTTAGAAGTAAACGATGCCACATTAGCACTGGATGTCATACAAAAAGTTGGTCCCGGCGGAACTTTCCTAGGTGAAAAACACACACTGCAGCATTTCAGGGAAAGATGGGCTCCGAAACTGGGTGATATGGACAGCTTTGAAGCATGGGAGCAGAAGGGGTGTAGACGGCTTGATGAGATAGCTCACGAAAAAATAAAGGAAATACTGGCTACACACAGGCCAGAGCCCATACCTGAGGATGCTCAAAAAGAGATATCCAGGATTCTAAGGAGAGCCGAGATAGAACTATTGACGAAGAGCTAACGCCAGAATTCAAGTTCATCAAGAAAAGGAGGTAATATGAAGAAAGTATTGATAGTTGGAGCTGGAGCGCAGGGAGCTGTGATAAGCTGGGTGCTTTCAAGAACCGATGACGTCTCGGAAGTCGTTCTGGGCGATATCGACCCGAAGAGGATGGCAGAGGTTGTAGAGACCAACAGGAGCAGCAAACTGAAAACACTGAGCTTGGATGCCAGTGATATAAGCGGCATGGTAAAACTTATGAGGGACGGGAAATTCGACCTGGCAATAAGTGCTACCCTGGGCAGGTTCAACGACAACATAATGGAAGCCTGTTATGAAGTGAAGACAAATTACGAGGATCTGGCGACCGGCGAATACTTTCCAGGAGGAGACGAGAACAAGCCTGTGGGAGAGTTGAAGTATGCTACGAAGTGGGAAGACTGCGGTCTCAAAGCACTTATCCTGGCAGGTTGCGATGCCGGCACCACAAATGTTATGGCCAAGGAAGCCGCGGATGAACTGGATGAAGTTGATAGCATAAAAATGAAAGATTACGCCATAACTGAGTCCGAAAAACCTGTGATACTATGGCAACCACAGACTTACCTGGGAGACCTCAACACACCTGCCCCGATATGGGACAATGGCTACAAGAGAATGCCCATTTTCAGTGGAGAAGAGGAATATGATTTCCCTCCGCCTGTGAATGCCAGAGGAAAGGTGTATTACCATAGCCATGAAGAGCCACTGACCATTCCTAAATTCATTGGAAAACCAGTGAGATATGTGGATTTCAAGATGGGTGAACCTGCCATGATGATATGGAAGTCTATTAGCGACTTTCATCTGATGAGCAGAGAACCCATCGAGGTTGACGGCAAGAAAATAGCCCCCAGGAGTGTGTTCTTGAAGTTGCTACCTCCTACGCCCAGTGCGAAGGAGCTGGTGAAGCTAACGAAGAGTGGGGAGCTCACCAGCAGGATGATGGTGACGGTGGACGTATGGGGTCAGAAGGCAGGCAGGGATATGCACTACCAGCTATGGACAGAGGGCCCAACCGCTACAGAAGCCTGCGAAAGAATTCCTGGAGCCAGCGATGTATCTTATGCCACTTCGGTTTCAGGAGCTCTATTCGCACTCATGATGCTACGAGGACAAGTTAAGCACGCAGGTGTGTTTCCTCCGGAGGTGTTCACCAGGGAGGAAAGAGAGGCGTACTTCAAGTTAATGAGAGAGTGGGGCATAAAGATACACAAAAGGGTGGAAACAATTGTAGGCTGAATGCTGATCCAGTCGCATGCCCCAATCATAAACAAGTTGCCTCTTCTCTCGGGCTGATCTTGTATTGGAAGAGACTCCGCTCGTGCCACATCATTTACAGCCTGCTATAGTGATAGACTTCGGCACATAGCCAGAGGGAATGTTCATGACCG
>JAGMDB010000114.1 GCA_023128875.1 Dehalococcoidia bacterium
GGTTGGGGATAGAGGCAGAGTATTTGCCGTCGACATTCATGAACTCGCGATTGAGGGAGTAAAGAAAAGAATCCAAAAGCAAGGACTGAAGACCGTTACTCCTGTATTGGCGAAAGGTTATGATAGCGGGATACCAGACGGCGTCGCAGATATCGTATGCGCAATTGATATGTTCTTCGGAATCAATGATCCATCGGCATTTCTGAAAGAACTACGACGAATAACTGACCCGGAGGGTTTTCTTATAATCGATGATGGTCATCAATCACGAAAAGAGACGAAGCGCAAGATCGCCACTTCTGGATATTGGGAGGTAACGGAGGAGAGCAAGGACCATCTTAGGTGTAAGCCATTATCCTATGCATAAACGTTGGATAGCTCATGATGCGAGAACTGAATATCTCCTGCCCTGAACAATCACTTGTTTTGTTACCTAAGTTAACAAAGGCGTATCTTGTTACCACTCTGTTGATTCTTATCGTGCAGTCTACTCACTGGTGTAAGTTCTGACTATTAGGGAACTATATCGCGACGCATCCATGATTAGATCTTGCTGAACCACGTCCCATGGTGCTGCAATTACAATAGCATAATCGTAATATACAAATAGTATACAAGATGTATACGGGTGATTCGCTCATCGTTCCAAGGCCTGTATTAACACATGTAGAATACTTTGTTTGCTTATGAAGCAAGTACTTGTTGCGTTAATTTCTTTTTTACCGGGCGTTGATAACAAAACAACAAAACCATTGCTATGTAGCTTCACCTCTGAAATTAGATCTTACTGAAGCAAGTTCCATATTCCTGCAGCTATAAATTGCATAATTGCATAATTGCAATATGAGGGTAGGTCGCTCATCGGCCCGGGGCGTGGGTTAACACATACAGAATACCTTGGTGGCTTATAAAGCAAGTACTTTTTGCGTTAATTTCCTTTTTTCGCGAGTGTTGATAACATAGTAACAAAACAACAAAAGCATTGTTATGCAGCTTCACCTCTGATCACGGCGTCGATGGAATACAGCACTTTGTGTTCACAGAAGACGATTCTGATCAAATCGATTCGACAGTATTGACTTGCCGGTGAGAAGTCTAAACCTATGGCATCATCTTAGGCCATCCAGAGCTAAAGGCTCGCCTCCCATTTACTCAGTTCGCAAGCGTTATTATCAAGCATAGCGATGACTAAGTCCACAGCGATTGCATGATACTCAGAGGATCTGAGCAAGTAAGAGCTTATGCCCCTAAAGCTAAAATTAACATCGGTGTTAATTGAGCGTAAAAAGCCACGAAATTCACTGTTTCAACAACCCTTTTTTGGCCATAAACCACTCATGTGTCCGTTTACGGGGTGTTAATTCACGGAAATAGCCTGAAATTCCTATGAGTCGGAGATTAGCTCAGCGCACTATCTCGCCCCTGGACCACCGGACAATAAAAGGGGCTCAATTGCCTCGCGCTGTTCGATGGGAATTAGGGGCGAAGACGGACAGGGGCCAAACGCGGCATGACTATTGTTATTACTTACGCCTGAACCAGCGCTTGAAATCAAGGGCCGAGGATTTCTTGATCTCGTACTTGTCGACTTTGTCGTCAGGGACCTGCAAATTACACTCTTGAATCAGCCCCAGCTTCAGGAGGTGATATGTTGCCTCAACAAGTGAAAGCTGCCGCTCGGCGGCATACGCGCTTACTGCCTCGTGGACAGTGTCTGATACCACGAGGTGGCGGCGCCTGTTTCTAGGGATGACGTACTTCTCCATCGGTTAGGTTTCCTTTTATTTCGGCAAAGGGCTTCCATGCAAAAGTATCCTCTACGTCCTTCTTCATTCCCAGAGTTTCTGATACCACTTCCTATGCTCTTCCCCGGCCACTTTCCGATACTTCGCGGTCGTGTTGAAGCTCTGGTGGCCCAGGTGCTCTTGGAGCAATCTTAGCCCGTCGCCGGAATCATCCAATTTCATGGCGTGCACAGCAAAGGCATCCCGTAGCCGATGCGGACTGACGTTATGGACTCTGCCAGTTTCAGGATTGTTCAATTTTGGCAGGCCAGCTTTTTCAGCGCATTGCCTCACGATCTGCCAGGCTCTGTGCCGATTAATTTCAAAGATCAGCTCCTTCCCATTCCCAATGACCGGGCTACGGTGTCGCATATACTCATTGAGCAGCTTCAAGGTATCGTTGTCGACCGGAAGCACCCTCTGCCTTCGACGTTCTTGCTGCTCAGATTGAACATTGTCGATCCTACTGCCACAGCTGGGACAGAATGTATGGGTCATGCCCAGCTTCTGTCGGCACACAGGGCACGACAGCTTTTGGCGAGCTTTTAGATGTTTAATTGTCACTGTACTACGGGTGAAGTCAACATCCTGTAAGGTGAGACCAAGAGCCTCTGATATGCGGCAGCCAAGACGTGATAGCATCCTGATTAGCAGGCGATCCCGGAGGTTTGTAGCAGCCATCTCCATCGCAACCATGTCATCCAGTTCCAGGTAGGCTTTCATCATGCCTCGATTTCTCTGCGTCACCTGGAAGTGCTCGCCTTATGACTGCTTACCAGGCTCTCTAATATCGGGGCGGATCGGTGCTTCGAGAAGCCTCTCGAGAGTCCTGCGAGGGACAAGCAGACGTCTACCGATCCGAATCGTGGGGATGCTACCGTCTCGAGCAGCCTGATAAGCCAGGCCCCTGCTGATATTCAGCGCAATCGCAGCTTCCTTAACTGTCAGCGTTAAGCTCTCCTGCCTCACTGGATCACCTCCTTTTAACCTGGCGTATACCATGATATTGACAGGGTAAATGGTTCTGTTATACAATTCAACATTGTTAGTTTAGTAGCCATTTGTGCGACAATTGAATTACTATGAGATTGTTACTGAATCATAATTGTCAAGGAAATGCTGCAAATGCCTAGACGAAGAAATCTGTCGCCTGACGAACTAGATAGAATTGGCCAGCTCCGAGCTAGCAAGACTAGCTGGCTCAAGATCGAACGGATAACAGGTGTTCCGAGGCAAATTGCAAAGCGCGAATATGAGGCATGGGAATACAGCCAATCGAAGGATGAGCTGAAGCAAGCTCGGATACAGGTAGCTACGGACCTCTTTAATAAGCACCTGCAACAAATCATTGGATTGGCGGAAGGGCTGGTGAACGATATACCGGAATCAATGACTCCCGGTGAGACAAGGGATGCTGAGGTCGTTATCAGCGACATTCTGGCGAGATGGATACCTAGTGAGGTGAAGGAACGCGTATGTCTCATTCCTCGTCAACAAGAGGCCGAGAGAGCAGAACGGCGCAGTTTACGTCAGAATCAAATGCTGTTTCGTTCGCTCCGAGACCACACGCGTGAAAAGGTGGATTGGCGACTCCTGGAGGAGTGGAAAGGAGGGTGGAAAACATCCAGAGCAGCTATGAATGCGCTCCACTCGAAAGCTGAGAAGATGGTGTGGAACATTCTTGATAAGCAGAAACGTAGTGTAAGGGATAAGATTGAGGCGAGTGGAGTGAAAGAGGATATCGTGGCAAACATGGTCGCCGGGGTAGTTGAAGTTGTACTGCGGGGGGCAAATGACAATGCTCTTGAGAAGGTTACTCAGTTCGTGCAGACCAGACCGATGACGGAGGGGCGCGGACTGATCGTTTTCGGCGAATTGGGTTCCGCGACACGTGTTGAGTTGGCTGATTTTGACCTAGCGGAAGATGTGGCAGAGATCTGCAGATGGGCAGCTAACAATCTCTCCATTGAAGAGAGAGACCAGCACATCAGTTGGTACCGGGATGGCATCGAGGCAATGAAGGAGGCAGTGCAGAAGCTAGAGGATGCGCTGGATCCACTGATGCTCCGCCCGATGATACTCAGAACCAGATGCGATCTGTGTCCGGCCTGAAAGAGATGGCAGACATGGTCCAAAAGCATTAACCACTGAAGGAGGCAAAAAAATGAGAGGACACATAACCAAGAGGAGTAAAAACAGCTATTCTATCGTCATCAGCCTAGGGAAGGATCCTACCACTGGCAAGTATAAGTACCAGTGGGTAAGCATCAAGGGAACCAAAAACGATGCCGAAAAGCGGCTTGCAGAACTGCTA
>JAGMDB010000115.1 GCA_023128875.1 Dehalococcoidia bacterium
AAATCGAGATTTGCCGGCTCAAGGCAGGAATATTGGCTGATGAACCTGTTAAGTTTTACCGCTTCCAGGTGGAGAGGTTTAAATAATGAGTCTGGAGATGCCTCTTTTCGACTTGCAGCAAAAGGAGGGTGGTACTGCGCCTCTAGCGGCAAGAATGCGTCCGCAGACTTTCGCAGACTTTGTAGGGCAGGAACATTTGTTGGGGAAAGACAGGGTGTTCAGGAAATGCATTGAGGCAGACCAGTTGCCATCAATGATTCTCTGGGGCCCGCCGGGGAATGGTAAAACAAGTTTGGCTTATGTTATCGCGTCGGGCACTAAATCGCATTTCAGTCCTTTGACTGCTGTCAGTGCTGGTGTAGCTGATCTGCGTCGTATCACCAGTGAAGCTAAGCGGAGGCTAAAATTATCGGGGCAGCGCACAATCCTTTTTATAGATGAAATTCACCGCTTTAATAAGGGACAGCAAGATGCCATTCTGCCCTTTGTAGAAAATGGCACAGTAATCCTTATTGGGGCCACCACGGAAAATCCTTCTTTTGAAGTTGTATCCCCTTTACTTTCCCGGTGCAGGGTTTTTCAATTGAATCTGCTCACTAATGAGCAGATTCAACTTATTGTAGAGCGAGCTATCAGAGATGGTGAGAAGGGATTGGGGGAATTGAAGGTGACCTTGGGGGATGAAGCTCTTAATCACTTAGTAATCATGTCTAATGGCGATGCTCGTATAGCTCTTAATGCTTTGGAGATGGCGGCCTTTGCCACTTCTGTTGATAGTAATGGTCAGCGCCGAATAGAATTGCCAAGCATTGAAGAAGCATTACAGCGTCGGGCCCTGCTTTATGATAAAAGCGGTGACCAGCACTATGAGCTTATTTCTGCGCTGCACAAATCTCTGCGTGGTTCTGATCCAGATGCTGCCCTGTATTGGCTGGGACGTATGGTTGAAAGTGGGGAAGACCCTCTTTACATTGCTCGCCGTTTGGTACGTTTTGCCTGTGAAGATGTGGGAATGGCTGACCCTCAGGCCTTGGTCTTAACCGTAGCTGTCCAGCAAGCGGTTCATTTTATTGGCATGCCTGAGGGCAATCTGGCTTTGGCTGAGGCAGTAGTATTCTTGGCTTCAGCCCCCAAAAGCAACTCCTTGTATCAGGCTTATTCTCTGGTGCAGCAGGATATAGAACATAGTCGAAATGAACCAGTGCCGCTTTGGCTACGTAATCCAGCGACGTTCTTGATGCGGGAGATGGGATATGGTCAGGGCTATAAATATGCCCATGATTACCCGGGGCATTTTGTGGAACAACAGAACCTGCCACCTTCCCTTCAGGGAAAGCATTATTACACTCCCAGTGACCAGGGTTATGAGGTGGAAGTCGATGCCAGGCTTAAGGCTTGGTGGGGCAGGAAGAGGGGGGGGCAGATTAATTTACCCCACTAATCGATTTCACCGGCGTTATGAGCCTTGCAAAATTATTGAGCTTTCAGAATTGTTATATAACCTCTCTTAGTAAGAGTGTGCTACAATATACTGCCAGGTAGAGGCAGAAGAGTGCTTTTGCCGGTTGTTTCTTTTAACTGGGAAAGAAAGGAAGTGTGTTTTGCCTAAGTTCTTATTGACACCTAAAGACACCAAGTTCTATGACTTGTTTGAAGAGGACACTGCTAATTTAGTGGTTGCCGCAGAAAAAGTTGTTGACTTATTCCAGAATTACAGGGATGTTGAGATGAAGGCAAGAGAACTCAAAGATTTGGAAAGCCAGGGTGATGTCATAACTCATGAGATAATGAAGCGTCTGCATCGCACATTTGTGACTCCCATTGATAGAGAAGATATCGCCCTCCTCGCCCAAAGTCTGGACGACATGATGGATTTTATCGAAGCCGCTGGCAGAACGGCCTTCCTTTATGGCATTACCAAACCCACGGTAAGGGCGCAAGAGCTAACCGTAATCATAGCCAAGGTTGCTTATAAACTGAACGAGGTGATGCCTTGTTTGCGACACCGTAACCAGTTTCAACAAATCATGGAGCAATGTGTGGAGATCAACAGCCTGGAAAACGAAGCTGATGATGTGCACCATAGTGCCCAAACTGAGCTGTTCGAAAATTGCACTGATGCGTGCAGGATAATTAAATGGCGTGAGGTGTACCAACACTTGGAAGATGCTACTGACCGGGGGGAAGATGTAGCCAATGTACTTGAAGGCATAGTGTTGAAGTATGCCTGAATCCTTCGCTTTATTAATCATAGTAATTATAGCGGCTGTTGGTTTTGGTGTGGTTAATGGCTTCAACGATGCCGCTAATGCTGTCGCTGCTTCGATTGGCTCTCGCGCCCTTTCCGTTAGGGATGCCTTTATAATAGCTGTATTTTCTAATATGGCGGGTACGGCTATGGGCCTGGAGGTTGCCAAGACCATCGGCAAGGGAATCTTAATTCCTGAGGCAATCTCATATTTAACAGTGATTGCTGGTTTGGCTACAGTTATCATCTGGGGTACCATAGCTACTCGCTCGGGCTTGCCGGTGAGTATAACGCATAGCTTTATTGTGGGGTTAGCGGGGGCGGGAGTAGCAGTGGCGGGTAGTGGGGCGGTAATGTGGGGAGTCATACAGCGGATTGGGTTGGCGGTGGTTATTGCCCCTACGCTGGGCTTTATCGCTGGCTTTGCGCTGATGATCATCCTGCTTTGGATATTTAGACGAAGCGCTCCAGCCAAAATGAGGATTATCTTCAGCCGTCTCCAGATATTTACTACCGCCTTTTTAGCTTATAG
>JAGMDB010000116.1 GCA_023128875.1 Dehalococcoidia bacterium
GTGCCATAGCGGTTATCGAAGAAGTGTTTGGTCTGAGCATCATTTACGGCAACGATGGGATAATTTAACTTTCCCGCTACGGCCATATTTCTTAATCTGATGACACCCGTGGTAGTCTCCTCCGTGCCGCCAATCATGTCAGCCGCAAGCTCAGTATATTCCTTATGCAGAGTGGAAACCAGGTCAGCGCCATCATCCATTGTGAGCTGTGGTTTATGTTTCAGAGCGGTAATTATATGTTTGTAGTAAGTTTGGTCATCCTCTCCCTTTATGGCATTTACCGGAATGCCATAGTCAACTAAGGCGGCAGCTACGTCATCCTGAGTGCTTAAGGGGTTGGAGGCACACAGGACCAGGTTGGCTCCACTTTCCCTTAGAGCTAGTGCCAGATTGGCTGTTTCCGTGGTGATGTGGAGACAGGCGGAAATGCGGATTCCCTCAAAAGGTTTCTCTCCGGCAAATCTCTGTTTTATTAGCTTGACTACCGGCATTTCTTTGCCAGCCCACTCAATCCGGAGTTTGCCGGCCTCAGCTAGTGAACGGTCTTTAATATCATAGTTTTTCATTCTCAAATCTTGCTCCAAATCATCTCCATAATCGTATCCATTGGCTAAAGAGAAATACCTTCTTCTATCACCTAAATTGCTCGGCAACCCAATCGGGTATATTCAGTGTGCCCATAAGAATCGGTTTTTGATGGCAATCACTGCCCCCGGTCATAATCAGGCCATGCCTCCTGGCAAACTCGATGTAGTGTGCCGTGGTCCTGGCATCGTTCCTTGAATGCCAGCACTCGATGCCATCGACGTATTCTAGCATATACTTTTCTATAATCTTCGTTTGTTCATCCAAGTCATGGCTTATGCTTACCAAAGAAGTTCCGTGAGGATCATTGGGGTGAGCATGCACCAGTATGCCGCCAGCGTTTCTGATTAATTTCGACGCTTCGTCCAACGAAAGTGGATACTTGGGGACGTTGCACCTGGCCAGATATTTATCAAAGGCTTCTTGCTTATTCTTCACAATTCCTTTTTCTACCAGGTAATTCGCTATGTGAGGTCGCCCGAATACGCCATCGACATTATCCTGTATATTCCTGAAGTCTTCTTCGCTGAGCCTTTCAATGCCCCCTTTATCGAACTCAATGTTTAGTTTCTCCAGAATTTGGCGTGCCCTTCCTTGTCTGTGCTTCTTTATCAACTGAAGCTTCCTCTTCAGTTCCTGGTTGTCGATGTCATACTGATATCCCAGAAAATCCAGGGAAATCGGCCTGCTCGCGGGGCATTCAAAGGTTACATTCAATTCCACGCCGGTGATATAGGCAATGCCAAGCTCCTTCGCCAGAGCGATTGCCCTTTTCTGGCAGTCTATGGAATCGTGGTCAGTTGTCGACATTAAATCGATTTTCCTGTTTTTTGCCTCCTGAAAAACCTCTTCAATAGAGAGGTTACCATCCGAGCAGCTCCTGGTATGGATGTGTAAATCTATTTTCATATCTATCTCTTTTCCACACCAGTGATATACCAATCTTCGGGTGAGTCGTATTGAGTATCAACTATCAGGTGGACAATATTAAGGTTCGGATTTAACCGCTTCAGTTCATCCACATCCACCTTTTCGAATTTCTTTTTATTGTTGAGGTAGGCCTGTTCAGTCAGGGCGTTTGATTCATAATTCTCTTTAGTCCGTCTTAATATCCGTGCGATGGCTGCCTGTTGCGAGCAGTGGGTTTGAAGAATGACGAACGTCTTATTGTGGCTGGCTGCTATTGCAGCGGCACGCGTTCTCAATGACTGCGTGACGAAGGTTGCATCCAATATCACACTCTCGCCCTTTCTAAGGCTTTCATCTGCCTGTCTGAACATCTCATCATAGATCATCATCCGTTTATCCATGCTTGAGGCGACTTTTTCATCGAATATGTCCTCATCTTTAAGTAATTCCCTCCTAATTAAATCGGTTCGAAGGATAGGATAGCCTTTAATTTTCGAAACCTCCTCACTGGTCTCAGTCTTCCAGGTACCGGGGAGGCCACAGGTAATAAGCAAAACGCCAGGCTCCAGTTCGGCTTCTATGAATTTTGCAAATGGCTCTCGCAAATTATCGCTTCCTTATTTGTGTCAATTTTGCCTAACATCCATATAGGCGAACTCAGAGTTCGCCTAATCCGATTTATTTTGCCCTATTCTATATTTCATATATATGACTCGGCAAGCTGGAAATACCTCTTAGCGTTTTCCAGAGCCTTCGCCTTCTCATCATCCGAAATAAGGCGGTCGTCCAGCTTAAAGCTCTCTACTTTACCCCTGACGTAAGCTCGATAGCACTTGTAAAAGTCGAGCAACTTCAACAGCTCCTTATCATGGATTAGCTCCACATAAGTGTTTACAAAGTGCCGCGAAAGGTCAGCCCGCTGATAACGGTCTAGGTCCATAGCCAGAAAGGCAACCTCTGAAGCCACATCACAATATCGGAACCTATCGTTGAATTCAATGCAATCGTAAATGCAAATATCGTCAACGAAGCAAATATGAGCGGCGTGAAGGTCACCATGGCAATCCCTTATTTTACCCTCTCGCACTCGCTTGTGAAATAGGGAGCTGTTGTAGCGAATAAAATCGCAGGTGTAGCTTTTGATCCGATTATACGCCGCTGGGGGGATAGAAATGCCAATATACTTCTCAGTTTGAACGAAATTCTCATCGCAGTTTTGGCGAATAGCGCTCAGCCTACCGAAGGCAGCAATTTCCGGATTTGTGGTGGTTTTTTGGTGGAAGTTGGCCAATTTATCTGCTACCTTACTTACCATCTGTTGGTTTACCTGGCCATTGAGCAAAAGCGCATCCATCATGCGATTCTGCGGTAACTGCCTCATTTTGACAGCATACTCTATTATACTGCCCTCTCCCTCAATATGAATTTCGCCTTTCTCTTCGGTAATGGCTACCACACCGAGGTAAGCACCAGGGCAGAGACGGCCGTTCAGTTCTACCTCTTGATGGCAAAAGAAGCGACGTTTCTCCAGGGTGGTGTAATCCAAATAACCTAAATTGACTGGCTTTTTCACCTTATACACATATTCGCCAGTGAGAAAAAGAAAGGACATCTGTGTTTGCACTAACTCTATCTCTTGCGGTTCATGCGGATAAGCCTGGGGCTTAAGCAGTGCTTCAACAACAGGTGGCAGTTTGTTTCTGGCTAAATTCTTAGTTTTGGGCAACATTTATCGCAGAAACCAGTCTCTTTCCAGTCGGTGTCTGCCAGACTATTAGAGAAGTGCATGACACATTTCATATTGGAGCAGTGCTCCAGACCAAAGGTGTGTCCCAGTTCATGCACTATCTCCTTAGTGGCTCTTGCCATAAATAACTTCTCATCAGATGGCAAGCCATAAAATTCCTGTCTTAATCGATATAGGGATACGATTGCTGTGTCAGAGACAATGTCAGCTTCACCAAAGATGAAATTAAGTCTCAGAGTGTAAAGGTCAACATCAGCTATGCCCACAACCCTTTCATCTCTCTCCCTGGGTAGGGCGCTTAAAGAGGCTAGCAAACTTGAGGAAAGATATTGCTTTCTTTCAATGTTATAGGCGTGAGCTAAATAGCTGAAGCCTGTTTTTGTTTCTACCGGGCAGTGGAAAATGGGTTTTATCCTCTCCGCCAGTTCCTTAGTTACTCCATTATCCGTATTGCCCAATGGCCTAAGCGTGATTTTCATCGGAAGTTGTCCCCAGCCAGTTCAAGATTTCCTTCAGCACCTGGTTACGGTTACCGCTGATTACCAGTAGCACTTTAACTTCAGGGTGGCGTTTGACTTCATCAGCAAGGGGGTGGGAGCTAAGCATAATGGTACCCAGAACCCTTTTACCGTTATTTATCGCCCGCAGCATGGCCTCTCTGAACTGTGGTGACAAAAGCTCCATCTTGCCAATCTCGTCTATAACCACCAAATCACATTCCTGTAATGCTTGATGAATAGCAGAAACGCCAATTCTGTTCAAGCTCTCAACATCAATTCTGTATTTGCTTACCTGATAAGGGCTGGAGATATTAATATGCGCCAGTATGGCCTCTCGCCCATCAAGGCTGATTATTCTAAATCCTTGCCTTCGCCTGCCAACTCGTATTTCTTCGGTATAAAAGCCGCCAGCCTTAATTTTTGCCCTGGCAATAGCTTCCTTAATAATGGCAGTTTTGCCTGTGCCTGGCTTGCCAGTTAGAAGGAGAACTCTCTTCATTATTCTTTGGCCAGCGCCTCAGTTTTTCTTTTTTCCCTCAAGCTTTTTCCGAGGCCAGCGATGTTTCAGTGCAACTATCTTTTTCTTCCTGTTCATCTCACCTTATTATAGGCAGAAACAAATTTGCTTATATAGTATATCGCCCTCTTAAATCGGCAGAAAGTCCAGCTACTAGTTCCAGAGCCTGGCGCGCTGCTTCATATGGTAGGCCTGCCAGTCCACAGGAAGGGGTTAGCAGGCTTTGCCTTAAAATCTGCTTAAAACTGACGCCATTTCTAGTAAAAGGAGCCACAGCTTCTCCTAAACGGTCGCGCAGACTGGACACAGATTCCTTAACTAGAGACTCTTCGTTGTTGGGAACTATTCCCCAGGCAATGTTACCTCCACGGCCAAAGAAACTTTTCACTTCATCAGAATAACGGGCCAAAGATGAAGCATAATTATATGCATCGAAGCTAAGAACATCAATTGTGGTATTCAAAGGAAGCGACCAATTAGTACTGCCACAGCAATGCATCCCTTTCAATCCCTCGATTCCCTTGAAGACCTCCTCCAGTAAAGCAGTCACCCTTTCTGTGGGGATGGATACTTTTTCCTGGGGAAGGTAAAGGTAGGTTGAGCTGAGGAATACCAGAGATGGCTCATCCACAAAAATAATGGGGTAGCGTGATATTTTCCTTAGAGCGTTTTCTTGCCACATAGCTTTTAACTTTAAAAATTTGGCCATGGCTTCAGCCAAAGCCTCATCGCAGAGGGCAGATCTGCCATCCCCATCAGTAACTGCAAATCCCCAGGTAATGGGGCCTGTGATTTGCCCTTTGACTATCTCCATCTTTTTTATCTTTGGCATAAAGGCGTGAAGTCCAGCGGCATATTCAGCAGAAACGCCATATTTGTCAGAGTTGTTCTGTTCACAATCAATGTAGATTTGTTTCAACTCAGCCTCGAAATTTGCTGATGGCTCGATATGGATTTTGCCTTCATCTACAACGGCACCGGGGAAGCCCTCGCTGAACTGAACATTCATGCTTTCCCTGGAGGAGCGCGTTGGCAGTTGAGGCCAGGCAGGGATGGAAGGAAGGTGCTTCATAACAATTGAGCAAGCTTCCTCCGGGTCGCTGTGGGGCATGCTGCCAATGGCTGTGGGCAAGCAGCCAAACTCAAACTCTGCCACTTTTTGCTTACCTAAAGGTTCTATAGGAATTCACCCACGCCGTATAGCATGGATGTGCATGCCAATGCTGGCAACAAGGAATACCGCTCCTGCCACCAAGGGGTGTATCGCATAGTGCCAGGATAGAGATACAAGCCACGCTATCCCCAATCCAGCAAAAACATGGGCAACTGCGTTGAAATTGACATGCTCAGCAAAATATAAAGATCCTCTAGCCCTATGGTCTCTCAATTGCGTACCTCCTTTTTATTTACTCAGGTGTTTTCCAATAAGAAGTTCTAAGTCTCGCTTTATCCTCTCCGGAATATATTGCGGTGAAGTGACGATAGCATCTTTAAGGGCGGCGGCACAAGCACAATCTCGTAGTTGTGGCATAGAGGGAATAGTTAGCCCCAGTATTTTCTTAGCCATATCAACGCCCTTTTGCAGATTAGCCAGAATCATTTCCGCGGTTACTGGTTCGTGGCTCAAATGCCAGCAATCATAGTCGGTGACAATTGCCAGTATGGCATAGCACATTTCGGCTTCCCTTGCCAGTTTAGCTTCGGGCAAAGCTGTCATTCCCACAATATCAGCACCCCAGGAGCGATAAAGCTGCGATTCAGCCTTGGTGGAAAACTGTGGTCCCTCTATAGCTAAGTAAGTGCCGCCTTTGTGCACCTTAGCTCCTGCTGTGGTGGCTGCCTTGAATAAAGTTTGACTTAATACCGGACAGAAAGGCTCAGCAAAAGCAACGTGAGCCACGATGCCATCGCTGAAGAAAGTGCTATCTCTCCCTCTGGTGCGGTCGATGAATTGGTCAGGGATGACTAAATCCAGCGGTTTTATTTCCTCCCTGAGGCTGCCCACAGCACTCACGGAGATAATCCTTTCCACCCCCAGAGATTTC
>JAGMDB010000117.1 GCA_023128875.1 Dehalococcoidia bacterium
AAGAGGTATAAATATTATCTGGAGCATAGTGAACTTCCTGAAGAATGTCTGGCTAGGGGTTTGGAGAGGGGGAGAGAGAAATAAAAAATTCTAGGGTTCTTGAGTTAGACAGGGCTAACAAATTTATGGGCTTAAGAAAGGTTGGACAAGAGTGGAACTAGGAGAAAAATGATTGTATATCAAGCTCATACAGCTTCAGAAAGAAAGGAGCGAAGCAATGCCAAATAAGCCTTTGAGTGAGTTAAGGCCTAAGGAAAGGGGCAGAGTCGTTAAGGTGGGGGGGGAGGGAGGAGTTCATCGGCGGCTCCTCGATATGGGGCTGGTCTCCGGCAGTGAGGTTGAAGTAGAAAGAGTAGCCCCCCTAGGCGATCCTATTGAAATAAAGATTAGGGGATATCATTTATCGCTGCGTAAGGAAGAGGCCATTAACATTCAGGTTGAGGTGGAGTAGATATGAATCAGCTCATACCGTTGGCTATGGTTAGCTCCGGCGAGATGGTTCAGGTGGTTGATGTTAGAGCCGGTTTTGGACTTCAGAGGAGGCTTGCCGATATGGGGCTTACTCCTGGAGTTACCATCAGGGTTTTGAATAGTCAGATGTCAGGACCCATCGTCATAAATCTCAGAGGGTCAAGGCTAGTTCTAGGTCATGGTGTGGCACAAAAAATCTTAGTAAAGAAGGTGTGAAATTGGCTAAAAAGATTATTATTGCATTAGCAGGAAACCCCAATTCAGGCAAGACCACCGTTTTTAACAATTTGACCGGAGCTCGTCAGCATGTGGGGAACTGGCCTGGGGTGACAGTGGAGAAGAAGGAAGGAACTTGTAGCTACAAAGGTTACAATATCAAGGTTGTTGACCTTCCTGGTGTTTATAGCCTTACTGCCTATTCTCCAGACGAGGTCGTCGCCCGAAACTTTATTGTGGAGGAGAAACCAGATGCTGTGGTGGATATTGTTGATGCCGCAAATCTGGAGCGAAACCTTTATCTCGCTGTCCAGCTTCTGGAGATGGGTGCCCAATTGATAGTGGCACTTAACATGATGGATGAAGCCAATTCCAGGAACTATCGCATTAATGTTGAGGGACTGTCCCGTCTTATTGGAGCTCCAGTGGTACCCATGGTAGCCAAGCGCAATCAGGGCACTATGGAGTTACTTGAGAGAATAGTCGAGGTAGCTGAGAATAAAGTCCGGGTAAAAGAATTAGTAATAAATTATGGCCGGGAGGCGGAGGAGGAAATTGCCAAGTTGGAGAGGCTTATCTCTCAAGATGGGGAGTTTTCTCGGAAGTATTCTTCCAGGTGGTTGGCGGTGAAGCTACTAGAAGGAGACGAAGAGGTGATTAAGAAATTCAAGGAGGTGAAAGTTGGATAGGCAGGAGATTCTCCAAGCGAGCGAGCAAAGTCTTGCTCACCTTCGAAGTATTTATAGTGATGAGGCTGAGACAGTAGTTGCCGATGCCAGGTATGGCTTCATCAGTGGCTTACTCAAAGATGTCCTTAAAAAGCCACCTATTGAGAGGCTCACTCTTTCAGACAAGATTGACAAGGTAGTTGTCAATAGATGGCTGGGCCTGCCCTTATTTTTGGCCATGATGTATGGGATGTTTCAATTCGTTTTCACGCTATCTGTTCCCTTTATGGACTGGATTGATGCTGGTTTTGGCTGGCTGTCAGAGCTTGCCGCAGGTATTGGAGGGTGGCCTGGCTCATTGCTTGCCGATGGCATCATAGGCGGAGTAGGCTCGGTGCTTATCTTTATCCCACCGATATTCCTCTTATTTATGGCTATATCGGTGCTGGAGGACTGTGGGTATATGGCGAGGGCTGCCTTTGTCATGGATAGGTTGATGCACAAAGTAGGACTTCATGGGCGGTCCTTTATACCCATGATTTTAGGCTTTGGCTGCAACATCCCGGGTATCATGGCCTGCCGAACCATAGAGAACCCTAAGGATAGGATCACCACCATTTTGATCAACCCCTTCATCCCCTGCGGGGCCAGGCTTCCCATTTTTGTTCTCCTAGCTGGTTATTTCTTTGCTGCCCACGCAGGACTGGTGGTCTTCTCTATGTATATCATAGGCATAATAGTGGCTATCATTATGGCTCTGGTATTCCGCAAAACCCTCTTTCGTGGAGTCTCGGGTCACTTTGTTATGGAGCTACCTCCTTATCGCTTGCCTACTATAAAGGGAGTTTTAGTTCACCTGTGGGAGCGAGGGAGCCTCTTCCTGAGGAAGGCTGGGTCTATCATCTTTAGTGTGGTGGTGCTCATCTGGCTCCTGGATTACACCGGTGTATTGGAGCCCATAGGGAGAGCTATTGCCCCTATTTTTGCTCCTTGTGGTTTTGGGCAATGGCAGGCAGCGGTGAGCCTTTTCTTCGGCTTTCTAGCTAAAGAAGTGGTAGTAGGAACCATGGGAACCCTTTTTGCCGCTGAGGAAGAAGTTCTGGGAGGTGCTATAGCTGCTCAGCTTGGCTGGACGCCACTGGTGGCTTTTGCCTTTATGGTTTTCTGTGTGCTCTATGTTCCCTGCGTAGCTGCTATCGCCACTATCAAAGGCGAAACTAACTCCTGGAAGTGGCCTGTCTTCGCCATATTCTATACTACAGCTATAGCTTGGATTGCAGCTACTCTCATCTTCCAGATTGGGAATCTTTTTGTAGGGTGAAGAGTCAACAGGTATAGCAAAATCCGTGGAGGAGCTTGTCTCCTTGGTCAGAAGGCATAGAGGTGCGGCAGGGGATTAGCTCTGGCAAGTATAAAGCACTTGTTTCTTTTTCTACAGAGGAGGCTGATTAAATGAAGAAAAGGTTAATTTCAATACTAGCGCTGTGTTTGGTTTGCTCAATTCTAGCTGGATGTGTCCAGCAAGAAATGCCCTCGCAAACCACTGAAGTTACTCAGGGCAATTTAATAATAAGTGTCTCTACTAAAGAAGGCAATTTGAAAATGTGTCATAAGGAGTACTTATCATTTGGCACTATGGGAGAGGTAGACGAGATAATGGTGGAAAAGGGGGATAAGGTAATCAAGGGTCAAGTATTAGCCAAGCTCGATATTTGTCCCTTAGAACTAGAAATAGAGATGGCTCAGGCTGGATGTGAAATGGCTCAAGCTAAATACGAAATGGCTGAAAATAACCTTATGCGAACAATCTATCCCCGTTACACCAACACTTATGCCACCGACCTGCCTGGGGTCTGGCAGGCTCTAGAGGAAGTCCAGAAGAACTTAGAGGAAGTTCAAGAGCTTTTAGAGCGAGGGGAAATTGAGGGGGCACAAAGTTTACTAGAGTTGGTTAAGGAGAACACATCCAAGGCGCAAAAGAAATCACAGGCTAGAAGGTGGGCGCTGCCTCTCTCCGTTAAATTGGCTGAACTGCAGACAGATGAAGCCAGCGCAGCTCTAGATATGGCAAAGCTAGAATTAGCTATGGTCGAGCTGGAGATGGCCAAAGCGACAATCACTGCTCCTTTCGATGGCATCATAGCC
>JAGMDB010000118.1 GCA_023128875.1 Dehalococcoidia bacterium
AGGCAGATTTATCCCGCTAAAATATATTCCTCCAGATGAAATGCCGGATGAAGACTATCCTCTGATTCTGACCACAGGGCGCAGCTTGTATCACTTCCACACTGGAACAATGACTCGTAAAGTAACTGGGCTTAATATTATGGAGCCTGAAGGTGTGGTGGAAATCAGCACCAAAGATGCTTTGCAGCTTGGTATAGCCCAAGGTGACAAGGTTATAATCAGCTCACGGCGTGGTGAAGTTACCACTAAAGCCAAAGTAACAGAGGCATTAGCCTCAGGAGTGGTGTTCATGACTTTCCATTTTGCCGAAAGCGCTGCTAATATCCTCACCAATCCTGCACTCGACCCGGTAGCCAAAATTCCCGAGTTCAAGGTTGCAGCAGTTAGGGTAGAGAAAGTCTGAGCCCTTCACCTCCTGTCATTGTAGGTGGAAGGTGCAAAGTCTAGTGCCAGGCAAACTCCGCGCGGAATTTCGCCCCACTCAGGCTAAACCCAGCAAGGAAGAAACGACAAGGAATGGCATTGCCGACAAAAAGGAAAGCAATTCCTTAAGCCGCCCTAGCCATTGCCATCATCATAAAGCTTTGTTGGTGCTTTGACTATTATTTTGGTTCCCTTTCCTATTTGGGAACTAACTTCAAGTTCCCCGCCTATCAACCGGGCTCGTTCCGCCATGCCGATAAGCCCCAATTTACCTCGACTGGCAAATTCGCTCAGCTGATTGGGAAGCTCCACTCCCTTACCATTGTCGCTTATGGTCACCCTAACCTGAGCTTCTTGGTACTCTATGGTAATGCTGGCTTGAGATGCCTCAGAATGTCGGTGAATATTGTTCAAGGCTTCTTGAACAATGCGGAATAAAACTAGCTGCGTTTCTGGTGGGAGTGGGGGAACGGTATCTGTTTTGACCTGAATTTCGATTCCGCTGAAGTTGTGTATTTCCTCAGCAAGCCATTTGACAGCTGCCACCAAGCCTAAGTCGTCGAGAATGCTTGGTCTTAGAGCCTGGGCATAGCGCTTGATGTCTTGGTACGTTTCCTTGGACACTTCATATAGTTTCCCCAACTCGTTTCTTAACTCTTGAGGTGAATATATCTCAGCTTTGGAGGCAATATTATCTATACCATGCGTCAAAAGTAATATTAGCTGAGAGACATCGTCGTGAAGTTCACGAGCAAGGCGTTTGCGTTCTTCTTCTTGAGCTTGTAGTACTTGCCTGAGATAAAATTGTAAGTTATCCTGTAATCTTCTCTCCTCAGTTATATCGCGAGCCAAATTCTGAAAAGCTTGAGGTTTACCTTTCCTAACAATAAGACGGTGGGCTAGTTGCATGATTGCTTCGGAACCATCCCTTTTGGTTAATCGCTGCTCATAGCGGTGTTCCATAGCTCCGCTACTCAGTAGATTTTCTTTCACCCGTCTCGCTAAAGACAGTGTCTCTGGGGTAAGGAACTCGCGGACATTTCTGCCGGTTAATTCTGAAACTGAATAGCCAGTGAGCGTTTCACACGCTTTATTAGCCAAAGTGATAGTGCCGTCCAAATCGTGAATCCAGATAGCATCACTAGCGTTAGCAAATAACTCTTCATAGTTTTGCCGTGCCAATTCCATATCCTTCATAGTCTTTCCTAATTTCTTTTGTTGCCGTTTATTCTGATGGTAGGCTGTTATCAGTGTAATGACCAAAGCGCCAATAGCAAGGCTAGCGAGAGTTTCCAAGAACGCATCTTTGAAATTGGGGGAAATCAAAAAAGTGCGAAGTAACATTGCCACAGCGCTTGATAGCCATAGTGCAGCGCCACCGATTATCCCCAATGTCCAGCCCGCATATAACACTAACAGGAGATAGAAAAATCGTTCCAGACTGTGTCGTGAAAGCTCTAGACCTGCAGGCATCGAGATCTCGCCTAGTATGGGTATGTCAAGGAAGAGCTGAGTAAGATGAGATATGGTTAAGAAAATGAATAAGACGATTATAATCCAGAGGTGTGGGTTTCTTAACCTTGGACTTTGTTTGAGGTATTCTCTAAGGTAACCAAGCCCCATTGTAATCCTTTGACTATTGCCTCGCTGCGTGAGGCCACATTAAATTTGTTGAAGATATTGGTTAGGTGAGCCTTAATAGTGCGCTGGCTGAGAAACAATTTTTCTGCTATCTCCTTATTGCTCATCCCCAAGGCGACCAATCTGAGTATCTCTGATTCTCGCTCACTCAGTAGTCCCGACGCTTTGGGCTCCTCAACTGTCGTTACCATGGCGCGTTTTAGCAGTTTGGCGATAATCTTGGGGTGGAGCACTGATTCACCTGATTTTATAGCTCGAATAGCTTGAGCCAAATCCTGCCCACGAGCGCTCTTTAGGAGATAACCGGCAGCTCCGGCATCAAGCAATCCCAATACATACTCATCGTCATCATAAGCAGT
>JAGMDB010000119.1 GCA_023128875.1 Dehalococcoidia bacterium
TCTTTGAATTCATTATCAAATTCAAGTGGTTTATTCTGTATCAACTGATTCCAGGTAGGGCCAAACATAGATAGAGCTGCATCTACATAGTGTGCTCCGCTGCTTAAAGCAGCTTTCAGCACGTTTGGGTTAAATCGAGGCAAGACCAGGTTAATAATCGCATCTGCTCCCTTGGCTGCCCTCTCAATATCTTCAATCTTTCCAGCATCCACCTTCATAGTAGTGATTTTATCGCTCTTTATTTTATCCTTAACCTTGTTAGCCAAATCTATGTTTATATCAGCTAAGACTATTGCCGATACATCCTTGTCTCTGGCTAAAACTGAGGCACATGGGCCACCCTGCGCCCCAGCTCCTAGTATCAATATTTTCTTCATCTTATTCCTCCTTTTATTTTTTGTTTGCTTCTAAAACTCTCTCTGTTACTGAATCTTTCGCATACTAGCCAGTCATGAGATAGACACCTCCTTGGAGCACACTTCATGAAACTTCACGGGCCAGCCCATTTCAGCCAGCATCCTCAGGAATTTTGTTGGGGCAAGGCACTCAGGAGCGATTACTCCACTTTCAGTTTTTCCATCTGCACACATCTTTGCTCCTGCAATTGCCGGCAAAGCAACAGCGATGTTCGTCGTACCGAATTTTCGATAGACCGCCGCTTTTTCTTCGGTGTTCGCAAAAAGTGAATAAAACCAGGATATTGTGTATTTCGCATCTTCCCCTGATTTTTCTCCCTCTATTTCTAGTATTATGGGTTCAATAAACCTGGACGGGGCTTTGGCATTGTTTTCATCTTCAGTGAGGAAATCCTCAACTGGGTGCTTCACCAGGTTTAACAAAACATCCTTGGGGACAACTCTGATCCCTTTCACATCTATGGGGTCTGAGCCACCAAATCCTAATTTGACCAGGGCGCCTGCTATGGGATCTATCGCCATCTTAAAGCTCACATTTTTTGTGCCTTTGCCTATAAAACGTGGTAGCGTTATCGCCTCCTGGTGTTGGTGGTAAGCAATTAAGAGTGAATCAAGTAGCTCGGGGAAATAGTATTCCTCACAACCACTGAAGGGAGGGTATTTCTTATATCCCCCATTTTCAAATATTGTGGGCCCAGTAGCATAGCCCCAAAGCGCTCTCTCAGGACACCAATCAGGCTCCCATGTACCAACCACCTCTTTAGTTTCTTTTAGAGCAGCGGTGCCATCCCTAATACATATCCCATCCACGTGGTCCAACTTATCACAAATATATCTGGCTAGTACATTGGTGACCCCAGGGGATCCTCCACAACCAATCAGAGCTGTCAAGCCAGCTTTCTTGAATTCAGCATCAAATTCAAGCGGCCGCTTTTCCATTATCTGCGTCAAAATAGGTTCACCAAAAGATGCATCTACATAGTGCGCTCCACTTTTCAAAGCAGCTCTCATTATGTTCGAGCAAAACCAAGTCACGACCAAATTGATAATAACATCCACACCCTCTGCAGCTCTCTCAATGTCGCCAGCCTTACTAGCATCCAGCTTCACCGCAGTGACCTTATCGCTTTTTGTCTTCTCCTTAACCTTATTGGCCAGATCCAAGTCTATGTCACCTAACACTATTTGTGACACATCCTTATCTCTGGCTAGAATCGACGCGCATGGGCCGCCTTGCGCCCCGGCTCCTACTACTAAAACCTTTTTCATATTGTTCCTCCTTTTTGCTAAAAGCCTATCTTGACTCTAACCCTTGTGCACTAGCTCTGCTTCAGCTCTCTGCAAAATCCCGGATATTTCCTTTTCCACATCTTCAGGAATAGGCTCAGGTTTATGCGTTGCCAGTATTTCCTTTACTTTTTCGTGAGCCATCTTATCAATTGACTTGGAGCCCTTCTTTTCCCATGTTTCAAAGCTGTCTATATCACTGAGCCTTGACATCCACCTCTCTCTGAAATGCTTTAATGTGTGTTTTTCCCCTAAGAATATCCCTCCAGGGCCAACTTTGTGAATGACATCCACCGCCAGAGTCTCGTCATTCACTTCAAATCCTTGAGCAAACCTTAGTGCATAATCTATAATCTCATTGTCGATAACTAACGCCTCAGGGGAGATAATGCGAGCTCTTTCCAATCCTCCTAAGCCAAGAGCAATATCAGGAGTTGTTAGCAAATGTGTGATAATTGTTCTTGCTTTTTCATAACCAGCCTGTGTATCCAGAAGTTTGGAAACAGTGCCGCCAGTAATTCCTATCTCACTTGGTAAATTATAATAGTGTGCTAATTGGTTAAGGCCCAGGTGCATAAGGCTGCCTCCAGGTGATGAAATTCCTGACCCTGTTCTGAAATCCACAGTGCCAACGCCAGCCGCATACACCACAGGCGCTCCAGAACTGGCAAATTCCTGCATAACCAGGCCACCGAGAAATTCAGCGTTGTTAACAACCATTGTGCCTGCCAGGGTAGCAGGGCCTGTCTCACCTGCCGCAGGCATAGGGAATATAACAACTGGAATACCAGCCTTACCCAGCTCTATGCTCGCTTCTGTCATTCCTTTATCATATCGGAGAGGAGAAATAATACAGATAACCATGGAAAAAATAGGCCTTTTCCTGAGTTCTTCCCTGCCACCAACAATGGCAGCAGCAATTTCAATCTGGTATTGAGCCTCCTTCGCACTTGTTGAATCTCCTTCAAAATGCTTCTCTGAATTTCTTAAACCAGTATACATATCAACTATATATCGTATTGGCGCCGGCACATCCCCACCAGCACCCAACGGCCAGATAAGATCAACATGGTCCAGGTAATCAGCTATCACCGAGCAGCGCGCAAGATCCTCACTGGTTGAATATCTGCGTTCGCCCGTTTCCTCATCCATTATGAAAGGAGGTCCGCCAGTAGCACAGAAGTGCGTCTCTTGTTTATTCAATACAAAGTCATACTTTGGATTTCTGGCACAATATTTTATAGTTTTCGGAGCCCTTCTTAATGCCTCTTCAACCAAACTTTGGGGAATAGTGGCGTGATTTTTCTCGTAATCAACTTTCGCTCCAGCTCCTTTTAAAACATCAAGTGCCTTATCACTCATAACCTTAATGCCTGTGCTTTCCAAAACTTGCAGTGAAGCCTTATGAATGGCTTCTATTTCATTCCGCGACAGAAAACTTATCTCAGGTTTACTCAATTTTTATCACTCTCCTTTTAAATATTGATGTTTTCATACACACGAATTTTGCGTTCACTCTCTTCGGCAAGCTCACTTCCTAAATCTCTTAACTGTCTCATCAAATTTTCCTTTTTGTTCAGCAGCTACTTCATCAACTTCAGTAACATGGAAAGACTTACACTCAAAGCCAAATATATCCTTTACAACTTTGACAACTTCATCAGGGAACACGATGGTCCCATCCTCACGGATTTCCTCAATGCCATCCCTGAGTTGCCCTCCTAGATTAATCTTAATTGCCTCATCCAGACTAATACCGTCGGGCAAAGCTAATCTTGGCCCTTCTGCACCCAACCAGACTGGATATCCTCCTACAAGGCCATTAGGGCTAACGGCAACGGTAAGGATACGCTCATCATTCAACATAGCCAAAGCATGTTTACATTGAGAAGACGCTGTTAAAGTATCACCATAGTCCCCACCCCACATTTGCCCGGCATCCCTCTGAAGTTTTACTAAATCGTACTCCCGAGTGACATCACGATAATCGGCAACGATTTTCAAATAGAATGGCGGTGGGTCTACTGGTTCTCCACTTCGTTCCATCCAAA
>JAGMDB010000012.1 GCA_023128875.1 Dehalococcoidia bacterium
TTGCATGTTTAACCTCCTTACAGGGCTTGATTGATGGCCATCCTGATAAAGCAGCGTTTCCCTATCCTGAGGATGCCACCATCCTGAACGTCAACTATACTTGTGCTCAGTTTCCTGCCGTTTAGCTCAATTGCCCCTTGAGCCAGTAAGCGCTTCAATTCATTATTGCTTTTAACCAGCTCTTTTTGAAGTAAGGTTGGAGCAATATCAACCTCGTACAGCCCACCTTGAGCATATTTGGCTGTGAAGGTATATTTAGGGATGTTGTTCGGTATCTCTCCTTTCTGAAAAACTTTAGTAAAATGTGCCTCTGCCTCAATCGCTGCCTGATTATCATGAAATTGTTTCACAATTTCATGAGCCAACCTTTTCTTAAGGTTCATAGGGTTAACTGAGCCAGTGTTCATCTGCTCCTTAAACGCAGCGATTTCTTCATCCGGGGCGTCAGTTATTAACTCAAAATAATCAATAATAAGACAATCGGGAATAGACATTACTTTGCCGTACATTTCTTGAGGAGTTTCGTCAATAGCTATATGGTTATCCAAGCTCTTGCTCATCTTCTGGTTACCATCAGTGCCAATGAGGAGAGGAACGAGAAAAACTTGTTGAGAAGGTTGTCCCATGGATTGCTGTAATTCTCTCCCCAGAAGACAATTAAATTTCTGGTCAGTGCCGCCAAACTCGACATCGGCTTTAATAACCACCGAATCATAGCCCTGAAGCAGGGGGTAGAGCAATTCAGTTAGAGAAACAGGATTACCAGAGCTATATCTTTTATTGAAATCTTCTCTGGCCAGAAGCTGTGCTATGGTAAACTTACTAGTAAGTCTAATGACGTCGTCCAAAGTGAATCTACCGTACCATTCGCTTTGCCACCTTACCTCTGTCTTATCCTTGTCTATCACCTTGAAGAACTGCCTCATGTAAGTTTCGGCATTAGCTTCCACTTCTTGAGGAGAGAGCATAGGACGAGTAGCTGATTGACCACTTGGGTCTCCAATTCGTGCTGTCCAGTCGCCAATTACGAGGATGACCTTATGCCCTAGGTCTTGAAATTGGCGCAATTTTCTCAAACCAGCTACATGCCCTAAGTGGATATCAGGGCTACTGGGGTCAAAACCTTGCTTCAACCTGAGGCATCTTCCTGACTCCAGTAGCTTTGTTAGCTCCTGTTCAACAATGATTTCTTCTACGCCTCGTTTCAGCAGGGTACCAAATCTAAGATCAATCATTTTAATTCTCTAGCTGCCAATACCCTTACCTTTTCAACGTCTTCTTCAATCTGAATTTTCAGTTCTTCAGGTGAAGCAAAGCGTTTCTCGTCTCTCAGTCTGCGAATGAATTTAACCTCGAGTTCCTTACCGTATAAATCACCTTCGTAATCGAGGAGGTGAGTTTCCACAATTTTTTCAGCGTCTCCAAAGGTGGGGCGGGCACCGATATTGGTAGCTGCGGCAAATTGCTTATTATTCACACGAGTAATAGTGCCATAAACACCATTATTAGGCAATGCTTGTTCTGGTTTTATATTTAAGTTAGCGGTAGGAAATCCTAAAGTTTGGCCGCGTTTATCCGTGGAGATAACTTTGGCGCTAAGAGTAAAGTAACGTCCCATTAACCTTTTTACCTTCATCATATCGCCTTGAGCCAGTGTTTGGCGAATGAGAGAGCTACTCACTACTTCGCCATTGACTGTGAAGGGAGGGATGATCTCTATACTAAATGCCATTTCTTGCCCCAGTGAACCAAGCAGATTGGCATCACCCTCACGTTCTTTCCCTAAGGCGAAGTCGGGGCCAATCATAAGGCCATTCATCTTGAGATATTTCTTGAGCAAGGTAACAAACTCTCGGGCATTAAGTTGAGCCACTTCCGGGGTGAAAGATAATACAACGACTAAAGCTGTGCCTAATTCTCGAAGAGATTTAATTCGATCTTGCAAGCTGCTTAGCCAGGGTAGTCGAGTGTGCGGCTGTAGTACCGATTGTGGGTGGGAACTAAATGTGACTGCACAGCTAAGTAAGCCTCTTTCCTGCGCTTGCTGATTCAATCTTTTAATCAAGTAACGATGCCCTGCATGAACACCGTCGAAGATACCAACAGTAAGGAATGTTTCTCTCTGGGAAGCTATGTTAATTAGTTCCTGTTCAATCCCCATTGGAACTCAGGATTTCACTTTCGTGCCAGAAGTGGTTAGCTTTCTACCTGTAGCTTGGGCTATAGGTATGGCTTGAGACACAAGTTGCCGGAAATTTTCAAAGGTAAGCGATTGGGCACCGTCTTTAAGCGCCAGGGCAGGATTGGGATGGACTTCTACCATCAATCCATCCGCCCCAGCGGCTATTGCTGCTAGTGCCAGTGGGGCTACCAAATACCACTTGCCTGTGGCGTGACTGGGGTCAGCAATTATAGGCAGGTGGCTCACTTTTTTAATGACGGGAATAGCACTGATATCCATAGTATTGCGGGTGGAAGTTTCAAAAGTTCTAATGCCACGTTCGCAAAGGATAAGTTGTTCGTTACCTTGAGCCAGAATATATTCAGCGGCTAACAGCCACTCTTGAATTGTGGATGACAAGCCTCTCTTGAGCATAACCGGCTTCCTTGTTTTCCCCACTTCATCCAGCAGAATAAAATTCTGCATGTTTCTTGCCCCAATTTGGAGAATGTCGACATAATTAGCTACTAATTCAACGTCATTTGGCGTCATTACCTCGGTGATGACGGGCATTCCTGTTGCCTCTCGAGCTTTTGCTAGCATTTCGAGTCCCTTTTTGCCTAATCCGCGAAAGTGGTATGGTGAGGTGCTTGGCTTGAAAGCACCACCGCGCAATATATTAGCGCCATCTGCTTTAACCTGCCGCGCTGTATCTAGAAGTTGCTTCTCACTTTCTATAGCACAAGGCCCAGCCATAATAACTATCTCATCACCGCCAATGGCGACTCCATTTACCCTAACTACGGTATTTCGGGGATGAAACTCCCGACTAGCAAGTTTATAAGGCTTACTAACGGGGATAATCTCCTCCACCCCGGGGAGTAACTGTAGCCTATCCTGAAGGTCAAGAAGGTTTTGGCCCAATACACCTATAATTGTACGCTCGACGCCTTGTGATATATGCTCCTTCAGGCCTAATTTTTTGATTCGGTTAACAACTGCTCCGATATCATCTTGGCTACAACCGGATTTCATAACTACAATCATGCCTTACCTCCCGATGCTACTGGTTTATCCTCTTTTAGTTTTTTGGCTTCTCCTAAATAGACGTGAGCGATTTCCTCGGCTGTTTTTTCCGTATTTACTAGCATTAAGATCCTCAAGCAGTTAGGCAGACTATGGGGGACATTCATTTCGTGCCCACAAAGTAAAGCAATATGCTGCGGCCATTTTAACTCTCGCGTTGCTGCTGCTGGAAACTCAGCATTTAGGTCCGATGTAGTGGAAAAAAATATAGCCGCTATTTCCCCTGTTTCAACTTCGTTAGCTCGCATCATTTCCTTAAGCAACTCTTTAGTTGCAGCTATGATACTTTCTTTATTATTTGCTGGAACTGTTATAGCCCCTCTGATGCCGCAGCAACGCAACTTCGTATAATCCCTTCTAGTTTTGGGCTAATAGCCTATCCTATTTATTAGCCACAGTCAAGAAAACGAATTGACTCGAAGCAAAAAAGGCTTTATACTTCACAGTCTTCATGCTAAATAGGAAAGTAAAATAAAAAGGAGGCATTAAAGACATGGCGATACTGGAAGAACCGATAAAAGGAGTGCCAGTAATCAAAAACTACATCGGAGGAGAATGGGTTGAATCCAAAGGCGAGCTTGTGGATGTTGCGAACCCTGCCAAATGTGAGACTATTGCAAAAGTTCCAATTTCAACGCGAGAGGAGATAGACGCTGCAGTAGAAGCAGCCCAGCAAGCTTTTCCTGACTGGAGAACAACGACTCCATTGGCCAGGGTGAGATGCCTCTTCAGGCTAAAGGAGTTATTGGAGGAGCATTTTGAGGAAGTTAGTAGAATCCAGACACAGGAACATGGGAAGACGATAGATGAATCCAGAGGGGAAACGAGGCGGGGCATCGAAAATGTGGAAGTGGCTACAGGAATTCCATCGTTAATGATGGGATACAATTTAGAGGATATTGCCACAGGCATAGATGAGTATCTGATTCGACAGCCCTTAGGAGTTTTCGGCATAATAGGGCCTTTTAACTTTCCCTTTATGATTCCACTATGGTCTGCGCCGTATGCTGTGGCTACCGGAAATACGGTTGTTATCAAACCTTCAAGCGAGGTTCCTCTGAGTCAAAGAAGCATTGCCGAGTTGGTAGATGAGGCTGGCTTCCCTCCAGGTGTGTGGAATGTGGTCAATGGAGGGAGAACAGTTGTAAATGGCATGTTAGAGCACCCAGACATTCAAGGGATAGCTTTCGTTGGTTCTACCCCAACGGGGAGAGATGTTATCTATAAAAGGTGTGGCGAGACAGGTAAGAGAGTTCTTGCTCAGTGTGGCGCCAAGAACTTCATGGTAATAATGCCAGATTGTAATGTACAAAGAACTATACCAGCTCTCATGACATCATTTTTTGGAAATACAGGCCAACGGTGTTTATCAGGTACTGTTCTTTGTATTGTCGGTGATGCTGCTTTCTACAACAGGTTTTTGGATGATGTTGTCGATACGGCATCCAAGATAAAGGTGGGTTATGGGCTTGATGAATCGACTCAGATGGGCCCTGTGCGTGATGTAAAGAAGAAAGAAAAGATTCTAAGATATATAGAAGATGGTATAAAAGCAGGAGCGAAGCTCAGGCTTGATGGCAGAAAGCCAACAAACCTTGCCAGTGGTTACCCGGATACATGTTTTCTTAACGCAACTATATTCGAGAATGTTACACCAGATATGAAGATAGGCAGAGAAGAGATTTTTGGGCCTGTAATGAGTGTTACGAGAGCCAAAGATCTTAATGAAGCAATAGAAATGGCAAACAGCAGTAATTTTGGTAATGCGCATGCTATTTTTACTACAAATGGGAAAGATGCCAGGGAATTTCAGTACAGGGTAGAGAGTGGCAATGTTGGTATAAACGTTGGAATAGTGGCGCCCATGGCGTTCTTCCCGTTCAGTGGAATGAAAGATTCGTTCTTTGGCACATTGCATACGCAGGGTCAGGAAGCTGTCCGTTTCTTCACTTTAAGCAAGGTTGTCATCCAGAGGTGGCTATAAAAAAGGAGGTAATTGTAAATGAACCTAAATACGGCTTCTGAGGCTGTTAGTTTTGCCAAAGAACTTGAGACTGAATCGGCCAAGTTCTATGAGAACTTGGCCCAAAGATATGCGGAGGGTAAGGAAATATTTTTGTCCTTTGCCAAAGAAAACAATAAGAATATCGTACAAACCGAGCGGGCCTATTTTGGAGTTATCAGCGATGCGATTGAGGGCTGTTTTTCCTTTAAGGGCATAGATACTGACAATTATTCTATTGAAACTACGTTGTCTGAGGGCAGGAGTTACGCCGATGCCTTAAATATGGCTGTAGCCCTGGAAGAGAAAATTGTGAAATTCTATACGGATGCAGCAGAAGTTTCGAAATCCTTGATGGCGGATGTGCCTCAAGCTTTCGAAAGAATAGCTAAAAAGAGAAATGAGCGCATTCTTAAGTTGAAATCGTTGCTCTGAGGAGGGCTAAGTATGGCTAAATTGATTAAAACTCGCCGCGTGCACTGCCCATTGCGGCATGTCAATGCTTTTGTTAGCGAGTGGGATGACGGCCATAGTACAATAAAATGTGGCCTTTCAAAAGCTTGTGGAGATAGTTGTCCCTATTTAGAAAACCCAAATTACAAAAGTGAATATAGGTCAGCGCCTGAATATAAGCCTAAAGAGGAGGGCTGAGAATGACTAAAACAGAAGAAAGAGTTCAATCGTTAACGGAACATACTTATGGCACATGGAGAGCACAAAAGGGGTGGAAGAAACCGTTGTTCATTAAAGACGCCGAAGGCGTCTACATGTATGACCAGAACGATAAGCGTTACCTCGATTTCTCATCTCAATTAATGTGTTCTAATCTCGGCCATAAAAACAAAGTAGTAATTGAAGCTATAGTCAAACAAGCTGAGAAGATGGCTTACATAGCTCCTGGATTTGCGCAGGAGGCAGCGGTAAACGCAGTTGAAGCTTTGCTTACTGTGATGCCCAAAGGCTTGGATAGGTTTTTCTTCTCCACATCTGGAACTGAGGCGAATGAAGCTGCATTGAAAATACTGAGGCAGTATATGGCGCCGAATTACAAGGTAATTTCAAGATATCATTCATATCATGGCGGTACTATTGCAGGTGTTACATTTACCGGGGACCCAAGGCGGTGGTATGCAGAACGGGCAAGATGTACGGTGGAAGGTGTACGTTTTGCTCCGGATGCTTACTGCTACAGGTGTCCGTTTGGACTGAGTTATCCTGGTTGCAATATACAATGTGCTGAATATGTAGACTATATGATTAAGGAGGAGGGAAATGTGGCTGCGGTGCTTGTTGAGCCTGTAGTGGGTACTAACGGTAGAATAGTTCCACCACCAGAATACTTTCCTCGCTTAAGGAAAATTTGTGACGAAAATGGAGTATTGCTTGTTGCAGATGAAGTAATGACTGGCTGGTATCGTACAGGGCCAGCTTGGGCTATGCAAAACTGGAATGTCATGCCTGACATATTAACCACAGCAAAAGGATGCACGGCTGCATATGCCCCTGTTGGAATTACAGTAACAACGAAAAAAATCAAGGATTACTTTGAAGAAGAAACGATGTGCCATGGACATACATACTCATTCCATCCACTCGTCCTATCAGCCGTACCGCCCTCAGTGGCAGAATACAAGAGGCTCATGGCAACAGGACTTCCCCAGAGAATTAGTGGATACCTGGAAAAGAAATTATATGAATTAGAGGAACATCACGAGTGTATTGGAGATGTGAGAGGTATGGGGCACTTCTGGGCTCTTGAGATAGTGAAGAATAGAAAAACAAAAGAGCGCTTTGATACAAAGGCTGATAAATTCCGCAAAGTTCTCATGCCGGATAGAATAGCTGGTGAGGCATTGAAACGTGGGTTATACACGGCTTGCTGGTACGATACTCTAATGATTGCACCGCCATTGATTATTACAGAAGAGCAGGTAGATGAAGGTATAGGGATTCTGGATAAGGCATTGGAAATTGCGGATCGAGAGGTGGTGCATACTGATACTCCAGGGTCAAGGAGTAGCGGAGCATTCAAATAGGCTTTTTAGATAGCTAACCTAACCCAAGGCCTGGGGCTTAGGCTCCACCCTTAAGCGTGGTATCGATTATGCCTACAGCTTTTTAGTGATTGATAATCTCAGAAGGTGTGGCTAGGGTCTGTGGATCTTGGATAAGGTAGGAAGCCCTTCTCTAGCGCCTGTCTTGCTCAAGGCATAGTGGGCTATTATGTCGCCCAGTTGTGCACATTGCTCCAGGTTTTTCTTCTTGAGGAAGCCAAAAAGGAAACCAGCGGCAAAGGCATCACCAGCTCCGGTGGCTTCTGGGTGAGTCTCCCAGATCTGCTTTTGAGACTCAATTTCATATTCTTTCTCGCCGTGGCAAATATAGCTGGTGAAAGCTCTCCCTGATTCTAAAGCTAATCCTCTGCCAAGGGTCACTACGACAATTTGGCAGCCCAATTTGAGGCATTCCTTTGCTCCGGTGGTAAAATCTTTGCCGGTTAGCTGCTCCATTTCCTCTCTGTTAATGAAAAGGATGTGTGTTTTGGTCAGTAATGGCGATAGGGTTTTTATTCCCTTGATGGCATAGAGCATTCCTGGAGCAAAGCTGATTTTAACTGAACTTGGCAGCTTTTCTGCTAGCTCAATCTGGATGTTGAATTGTCTATCGTCTACAAAGGAAGAGAGGTGAACCATTTTAGCTTTATTTACATAATTTAGGTCTATGTCCTGCCAATCAAGCAGATTATTGGCTCCAGGCAAAACATAGATGGAGCGTCTGCCTAGTTTGTCGCTAAGGCATAGTGCGTAGCCTGTCTTCTCTCTTTCCTTAATTCGGATCTGGCTGGTATCCACCCCTACAGTTTCAAAGGCTTGAATAGAAGCTCTGCCTTTCTCATCATCACCTATAGCGCCGATAAATCCTGTTTTTACTCCTAATTTGGCTAAACCGTAAATAGTATTGGCAGCCGAGCCGCCTGGTGCTGTTTTAATGTGGTCGATTATGGTTTCACCATCAGTAACAATTTCTTCCACTTGACATAAGCAATCAGTATTGATTGCTCCTATACCAATTACCTCTATGCTAGACATTTACCTCAAAACTTAATCGATTGGAAATTCATTGTTAGGGTTTGACCAGCCCTTCTAAATTCAGCACTATAAGGCAAACAATATCACATATTGTATGCTTTAAGAAGACGATGTGACAAAATCCAAAAACCAAATAACCACGAGTTATAGTGGAGTGTGATAGACTTTAGCCCGAGTTTAAGCCTTTATTAAGGGGAGGCAAGACTGAGCGAAACATTTTCAAAGTTATTTGAGCCAGCAAACATAGGGCAGGTAAGGCTTAAGAATAGGATAGCGATGGCTCCAATGGAGACTATCGGGATGATAAATCCTGATGGAAGCCTTACCCAGCGGGCTATAGATTACTATGTTGAGAGAGCAAAAGGTGGTGTTGGCTTAATAATAAGCGGCCTTTTTAAGGTGGAGAATGATATAGATCCCCTTACCTACGGGCAGCCATTGGTCAGTTCAGCAGTTCTACCTTCTTTTACTGAATTATCCGAGGCGGTTCATTCCTTTGGGACAAAAATATTTGTTCAACTGACAGCAGGGTATGGTCGTACTGCATCACCTTCTGAGCTCCGTGGCCAGCCAGTCTCAGCTTCTGCTATCCCAAATTACTGGGATCCTGCGATTATCTGTAAAGAACTTACAACAGAAGAAGTGGAGGGATTGGTAAAAGCGTTTGGTGTGGCGGCTATGATAGTGAAGCTGGCAGGTATTGATGGGATTGAGCTACATGGCCACGAAGGCTATCTTTTTGACCAGTTTACCGCTGCTGTGTGGAACAGAAGAGCAGATAAATTTGGCGGAGATTTGAAAAGTAGACTCACATTCCCAATTGAAACTCTAAATATAATTAGAAAGACGGTGGGGAAAGACTTTCCAGTACAATACAGGTTTGGTCTCAAGCATTACATAAAGGGAACAAATGCGAAAGGAATACTCCCTGGCGAGGAATATAAAGAAGGGGGTCGAGATATTGATGAAGGGCTTGAGATGGCTGAATTGTTGCAGAAAGCAGGTTTTGATGCATTACATGTAGACGCTGGTTGTTATGAAAGCTGGTATTGGCCTCATCCGCCAATGTACCAGGAACACGGATGTATGGTAGATATGGCGGAGAAAGTTAAGGAAGTGGTGAAAGTTCCAGTTTTGACCGTCGGTAGGCTCGGAATTCCAGAATTAGCAGAAAGAATAATAGAAGAGGGTAAAGCAGACATAGTTGCCTTAGGTAGAGCGCTTTTGGCTGACCCAGACTGGCCAATGAAAGTTCAGGAAGGAAGGGCAGAGGATATTCGCCCCTGCCTTGGTTGTCATGACGGTTGTATGGGAAGGATAACTGAAGGAAAAACTCTGTCCTGTGCAGTGAATCCTGCCACTGGTAGGGAGAGACTATACGAATTAAGACCTGCACTAAAGTCAAAGAGGGTGCTCGTGGCTGGTGGTGGAGTAGCTGGTATGGAGGCAGCGAGAGTCGCAGCAGTTATGGGACACAAAGTAACCTTATATGAGAAGGGGAAATCCTTGGGTGGGCATTTAATTGAAGCTTCTGTTCCTGATTTTAAAGAAGACTTGCGGAGATTGAATAATTGGTATAAGACTCAATTGCGGAAGTTAGGAGTAGAGATCAAGCTTGAGACAGAAGTGACTCCAGAGCTCGTTGAGAGAGAGAATCCTGAGGAGGTATTTGTTGCAACTGGCTCAAATTCTATTAAACCTGACGTACCGGGCATAGAAAGGTCAACTGTTGTTACCGCTATGGATTTACTGCTTGGCAGGAAAAAGGCCGGAGATTCAGTGGTTGTAGTAGGCGGGGGTCTAATTGGCTGTGAAACAGCATTGTGGCTTGCAAAGCAAGGGAGAAAGGTAACAATAGTAGAGATGTTGCCCGAGGCGATGGTTGCTGGGCTTCCAGTTCCTCGTGAAAATAGAATTATGCTTCTAGAGTTGCTCGCTGTGAATAATGTGAATATACTGGCTGATACAGGTATTCAAGAAGTGACCTCCGAGGGCATTATCATCATTAATAAAACCTTGAAGAGAAGGACGATCAAAAGCGATACTGTAGTTCTAGCGGTAGGCCTGAAATCTGATGATAAGTTATACAAATCCTTGAGGAGAAAAGCTGTCCATTTGCATGCCCTAGGAGATTGTAGAGAGCCACGTAATATAATGGGAGCAATTTGGGATAGTTATGAAGTAGCTCACGTGATATTAAAGTAGTAATTGTCAACAATTAAAAGGTGGCAAATTTAGTTTAGCCCAGTTTAGCAGCTTCCTCTCTGACCAGGCGCCGAATCCTCCTGTGAATTTCCAAAGGACTGGATATATCTTCAGTTTCAGCTAGCCAATGGAAGTGCTCCTTATCGCCTTGCTTATCAATCCTCTCCTTTTCCTTAACTGTTAACTCCACTGCCTGCCTCCCGCCCTCCTGCCAGGCTGTCAAAGCTATCCACAGATCATCCAGGCTGGTGGATGCCAGGCTTATGGTGCAGTACGGCAGGGCATATTCATTGGCATTGAAGGCGATGGCTAACCCGCCAACCTTATCCACAGCTTGAAGCATCTTGAAATCGGTGATGCTATCCCCTACTGCTATCCAGTAAGAGAGAGGCTTTCCTGCCTTTGCGGCGAAGTCTTCCAACGCCTCTAGTTTGCGCTTTCCACCCACGGGTTTAATTTTACTTATGATTCTTCCTGAATTTGTCCTGGGTAGCTCTTGCCAGTAGAAATTGTCCAGGGCTTGCTTCATCTTGGCATCATCTAACTGGGGAGTGAAGGTCATAAATTCCTGTTCTGCCCGCTTTAGCAAGGTAAGATCGTCTTGGTTTAACATCTGGCAAATTTGGTCTAAGGGGAAGAAAGTGCAAGCTACATTTTGAGATGGGATTCCTAGCCTTTGTGTGACGGCAAAGGCATATTGCTCATAACTGGTGCTAATACAAAATATTTGCCAGCCTCGAGATTTCAACCTGGAGGTCAATTCAGAGGCGCCCGGAGTCAATTTAGCCTTCTGCCCCATGCTGGCAATTTGCCTTTCCCTTATCCCGTGGTGGGCTAGGAAAGGGGTGATAAGAGCTAAAGTATCTCCTGGCTCGTAGCCCTCTCTGCCTTCCAGGGTCAACAAATCATCGTACCTGCTGATTACTTCGAAAATCTTACCACCATCAGGGAATAGCTTCATTAACTCGTAAGCATTATCTTGAGGAGCTAAAGGGCCTTCGAGGTCAAAGCAAATTAAATTCATGTTGTGTTCTCCTTTACCTCCCGATTTACTTTCTCTGTGAGATTATACCCCTGGATGATATTTTTTTGGGCATCAAGTATCTTACCGTTTCGTATGGCTATTTCCCCCTGGCTCATTGCTTTAAGGGTGGAAATGATGAGAGGAAATTCTCGGGCAAGCTCGTGTTGGCGAATAAGCTTAAACAAGGTTTCTTTATCGCCTTTTTGCCAGTATTGGTCAAAGGGCTTGCCTTTGATAGGAAAAAGGCAGTAGCTAATCACTGGCCCCCTATCTAATTGAGGGGTCACGAGGTGCATCATTGCACCGGCCTCCTCGGCCTCATTTGCTATCAG
Source organism: Dehalococcoidia bacterium (assembly GCA_023128875.1). Classification (GTDB taxonomy): domain Bacteria; phylum Chloroflexota; class Dehalococcoidia; order GIF9; family AB-539-J10; genus JAGMDB01. The sequence continues at coordinate 11,900 of JAGMDB010000012.1, forward strand.
CGTCCAGATTACTTCTTGCCAGCTCCCTGTTGGCCCACCAGGAGGTGCTGGATGAAGGTTAATCATATTGTATTTCTGGCATAGCTCTTCCCCTATAATAAGCATGTAGCCAGCCAGGACGCAAAGGCTAGGGGAGAATTTCACAATCCTCCCGGCTACTTCTCTATCATACTTAAGGCGCCAATCCTCCTGCCCCTCCATTGAAACCTTGAATTTCCTGTAAGAAAAATAGCTGAGGGGGATGCCATAATTGTGAACTAGTTCGAATAATAAGTCACTTTCTCGGGACTCGCCGGGCTCCCGATTACTGAAAACAAGGCTAATTCCCCCCTTTATAGCACCGGTGGAGATACTTTCTTGCACAACTTGGAGAAGCTGACGTGCAGCTTCATCTCTTCCTGTGGAGAACCAAGCAATGTTTAGCAATGGCGTTTTCTTGCCTTTGTACGGGCGCTGACGAGGTGAATCAGAGGGCCTGATCTGCGGCCGAATGTTAAGCCTTGAGACAAACTAACTAAGAAATCACCAGGGCTGTCGAATTCGGGTATTTCTACATAGGCTCTGCCAATTTCACCCAGCGTATGGGCATCGCTTCCTGCGCTGGGAGCTAGATTATACTTTCGAGCCAAGCTCCAGGCTTTTTTGGAACTGTTGGGGAGTAGGGTGCGTGAGTTGAAAACTTCGATGATGTCAACCTGCGATATAATTTCGGGTGATCTTAATTTCTTACAGTCGTATAACGGCCACCGGCCAAATGGGTGAGGGATGCCGATTAACCCGCCCTGGCTTTTGATTCGAGCTATCGTCTTCTCAGGGGATAAGCCCTGGGGGATTTCTTCACTGAGAAATAGCCCCATCAGCTCGCCTGCGGATGTTTGGATTTCCTCAGCAATGATTATTCTGAAGGGAGCTATCTTCCTCAGCTTCAAAGCGCCAGCGATGGTATTATGGTCGGATATGGCAAGGCAATTTATGTCTATTTCAAGACAGTGGTTAACTATCTCTTCCAAGGATGTACAACAATCCATGGAGTAACAGGTATGAACATGCAAATCGGCTCTTATCAATTTGCCTTTTCTAGATATTCCCCGCTGCGGGTATCAACCTTAATGATATCGCCCATGGTGATAAAAAGGGGGACCTGAATGGTAATGCCGGTTTCTACCTTGGCGGGCTTATTGCCTCCGGTAGCTGTATCTCCTTTGAAGCCAGGCTCTGTCTCTGTTACCTGAAGCTCCACAGCAGTAGGTAGCTCTATGCTTACTGCCTCTCCATTGTAAGTTGAAACCTCCAGATTTAGCCCGTCTTTCAGGTAGTTTATTGCTTCCCCGATTTGGTCAGTGGTCAAAGTTATTTGTTCGTAGCTCTTGTTGTCCATAAAGTAGTAGAGGCTACCATCGCTGTACAGATATTGGACGGAACGGTGCTCCAGAAAAGCTGGTGTGAATTTATCGCTGGCCTGAAAAGAACGTTCGGTAGTATTATTGCTACGAATATCCCGAAGCCGTAATCGAATCTGGGCTGAACCTCGCCCCATCTTGATGTGGCGGTAGTCAGTAATTTGGTATATCTTCCCATCCAGCTCTATAGCGCTTCCCTTTCTCAATTCGCCAGCATCAATCATAGAATAACCTCCCTTCTTTCTCTGTAAGCATTCAGCCATCGGTTTTCTGAGCGCTGAAAATTCATAGCTGAAAGCTATCTTTTTTTGATTTGGTGAGCACTTTAGCTCTGCCTTTTTCTAAAGTCACTACATCCTCAATTCTAACACCACCTAACCCGACGATGTAAACCCCAGGTTCTATGGTAAAAACCATGCTATCTGTAAGCAAGTCTGCCGAGGTGGGAGAAAGCGTGGGGAGCTCGTGTATTGCTATTCCGACACCGTGGCCCAGGCCATGGCCAAACGCTTCGCCATATCCAGTCTGTTCGATAACTCTACGAGCTAACTGGTCTGCCTGAGCGGCAGTCATGCCTGATTCAATTCTGTCTATAGCTGTGAGTTGTGCTTCTAACACGACACTATAAATAGCTGATAACTGAGAGCTGGCAGCTTCTAGCTCTTTACCCAGGCATAGTGTGCGGCTAAAGTCGCTACAGTAGCCACCAATCCTGGCTCCCATATCAATCAGCACTGCTTCGCCGGGGTGTAGTATTCTTTCTGTAGGCTGGGCGTGAGGTAAAGCTGAATTGGGGCCTGAGGCTACTATAAGGTCAAAAGCTACCCCCTCACTTCCATTTTGGCGAAGGAAACTCTCAATTTCCCAAGCTACTTCTTTTTCTGTTACACCTGGGCGGATTGTTGCTTTTA
>JAGMDB010000120.1 GCA_023128875.1 Dehalococcoidia bacterium
TGGTAGAAGCTGCTCCGCAGGTAGTGAAGGAGAGCATCTCTAAAGAAGAGGCAAATACAATGAGGCAGAAATTGGAAGCTGCCGGGGCCGTTGTAGAGATTAAGTAGAATTCCCTGAGAATTCGAAGAATCCCTGATGGGTGATTAGAGTAATATGTTAGTTGCCAGTTGCAGGGCTATCCTGGGAATGGGTGTTTTTTTCATCCTTTTGGGTGTTGCTTTTATACTTTGGAGTAGGAAGGAAAGGAAAACATATTATAATTCCTTGACAGCCCGAAAGGATATGAAAGAATTCATAACTCATGAACCAGAGCGTCCTTGGTTAAATGCCTGGCAGATAGGTGGCTGGATTTCCCTTATCATTGGTATCGTATTGGCGGTGTTCTATGGATGGCTTTGTAGCTAATGTTTATATAGTCTCCTTATGCCGGTATTGTAAAGCTTCAGCTACATGATATGTTTTGATGATATCGCTGTTTTCCAGGTCGGCGATGGTGCGAGAAACCTTAAGAACGCGATGGAAGCCACGAGCAGTAAGGTGAAGCTGCTTCATAGCAGCACGGAGTAAGCTTTGTGCTGCCGATTCTACGGTGCAGAATTCCTTTACTTCATTAGGTGTCATACCAGCATTGCACTTTAGCTTTGTTCCATTGAACCTCTCAAGCTGTATTTCATGAGTTGTTTTGATTCTTTCTCTGACTTTTTCGGAGGTTTCCGCAGGCCTATCCTCAGTGAGTTTTTCATAATCGATGTGAGGGGCATCAACGAAGACGTCGATGCGATCCAGCAGTGGTCCGCTTATCCTTTTCTGGTAGCGGGAAATCTCCCCCGCTGAGCATTTGCATTCCTTAAAGGGGTCGCCATAATAACCGCACGCGCAAGGGTTCATAGCTGCTGCCAGCATGAAGTTAGCAGGGAAGGTAACACTACCATGAGCGCGGCTGACAGTGATAGTTCTATCTTCCATTGGCTGGCGCAATGATTCCAGAGTGGCATGCCCAAACTCGGGGAATTCATCTAGAAACAGCACACCATGGTGGCTCAGGCTTATCTCCCCGGGTCGTGGCCATTGCCCGCCTCCCACCAATCCTGCATGAGAAATAGTGTAGTGAGGAGAGCGGAAGGGGCGCTCTATAATGAGGGGAGTATCTTGTGGTAATAGTCCGCTGACACTATAAATCTTGGTTACCTCTATAGCCTCTTCCATGGTTAACCGCGGTAATATTGAGGGCAAGGAACGAGCCAGCATAGTCTTACCACTTCCCGGCGGTCCACACATCAGGATATTATGTCTTCCTGCCGCTGCTACCTCCAGAGCTCTCTTGGCGTGCTCTTGACCTTTGATATGGGCAAGGTCGAAGGCATAATCGTGGCAGGTCTCCTCTTGCCAGTTTATATCGCTATGGTATTCTGGGATGCTTATTTCACCACGAAGATGAGCAACCAACTGCGCTAACGATTCTGCGGGAAGTATACACATGCCCTTTACGAGAGATGCTTCCCTAGCATTATCCACAGGCACAAACACACTGGAAAAGCCTTCGTCTTTAGCTAAGGCTATCATGGGCAATATACCATGAGTATGGCGTAGCTTGGCATCTAAGGAAAGCTCACCCAGAAATACACTGGAGGAGAGATCAGCATAGAGTTGTTCTGAGCTAATTAGTATGCCAGTAGCTATAGGTAAGTCGTACGAGGGGCCTTCCTTCTTCAAATCTCCGGGGGCTAAGTTGACTGTGATGCGCTTGTTAGGGAAGGAGTATCCGGAGTTTCTGATAGCTGACCTTACCCTCTCTCTGGCTTCCTGGACACCTTTATCTGGCAGGCCTACGATGGTGAATGAGGGCAAACCACTGGCAATGTCAACTTCGACATCCACAAGATGGCCTTCAAGACCAAGCACGGCAGCGCTTTTTACTTTTGCTAGCATCTTATCGGGTTGCTTTCTTCGTTTTGTTGGCTGTTAGCGCACATTATAGCAAATGATGGTGTTTGGCTTAATACACGCGCTTTGTAATCTGCGTGTTCCAGTGTGCCCCCAATATTAGTACCACCTAGAATGAGACATCTCCTGCTATGTTCCTATAGCTGCAGCTAGAGCATATAGCTTTGTATCGGCAAGGCTGATAGAGAATTCAGTTAAGTGTAATTTTTTGGCTCTCTCCCTAGCTCTACCATAGAGTTGTACCAAAGGTTTGCCATCAGCGTTAGCCAGTATCTCAATCTCTCGCCAGCCCACGCCTTTAGTGCCGGTGCCTAAGGCTTTCATTACTGCCTCTTTGCCAGCGAAGTGTGTGGCTAAAGATGCAATTCTACTCTGGCAGGCCTCGAGCTCAGTCTCGGTGTAAATTCGGTTTAGAAAGCGCTTGTCCCATCGCTCTATTGCTGACTCAATGCGCGCTATCTCTACAATATCAATGCCAATAAAATTCATATTCTTGCGCCGCTTCATCTTTTATATATTATCTCTCTTTCCACAAGATGGTGTAAAGCGGCATTTCTTACCGCCTTTTCACTTTTCCACACAAATTAACATAGAGCCCGGGAATATTGACAATGC
>JAGMDB010000121.1 GCA_023128875.1 Dehalococcoidia bacterium
GTATCGTCTGCGCTGGAGCGTTTCACTTCCGTATTCGGGATGGGAACGGGTGGGTCCACTCCGCTCTAGTCACCAGAAAATCCCTCGCATCTAGTATAATACACCAGACATGAAAATTCAAAAACATTAAGGCAAAAATGAAGAACGACATATCAGCAAAATATCATATTGGATGTAGTGGCTGGCACTACGACCACTGGCGTGTCCTTTATTATCCTGAAAGGTTACCCAAACCGAGATGGCTGCAATTTTATGCCAGGCAATTTAGCACTGTCGAGCTTAACAACAGTTTTTATCATCTCCCTTCTGAAAAAGCTTTTGCCACCTGGAAAGAATCCACACCCAATAACTTTGTCTTTGCCGTTAAAGTGAGTCGATTTATTACCCATATAAAAAGGTTGAGGAATTTAGGCTCAGCAGTGGAAAACTTCCTATCACGGGCTTGTTTGCTACAGGATAAGCTAGGCCCTCTTTTGTACCAACTGCCGCCCAGCATGAAACGAAATGACAAGATATTGGAAGATTTTCTATCTTCATTGCCGCAAGAATATCGTCATGTATTCGAGTTTCGCCATGAGTCCTGGCTCAGCGACTCTCTCTTTCAAATATTGCGGCGACACAACGCTGGCCTTTGTGTTTTTGATATGCCCGGCTCTACTTGCCCCCTTGTAGCTACGAGCGACTTCGCCTATATTCGCCTTCATGGTAGTGCTACCTTATATTCGAGCTGCTATTCTGACAAAGAACTTGCTCAATGGGCAAAAAAAATCGTCCAGCTAGGCGAAAAGGTTGAGGCTGTTTATGTTTACTTCAATAATGATGCTGAAGCTTTCGCTGTAAAAAATGCCTTAACTTTAGTAAAGTTCATAAATACTGTTTGACCTTCTGAGCTATAGTTGAGGTTAGACTTTCTATTTGGCCAATTTCCTCTATGGAAGCCTTTTTAATAGCTTCAATCGAACCAAACTGCTTTATCAGAGCCCTCTTTCGTTTTGGTCCAATACCAGGAATATTATCTAGAATGGAAGCAATGCCTTCCTTACGCCGCAATTTCTGATGGTAACTTATGGCGAAGCGATGCGCTTCATCTCTCGCTCTTTGAAGTATATGAAGCGCAGGAGAATCCCTGGGTATATCAACTGGGCCAGGCTTACCGGGTACAAAGATATCCTCATTTTCCTTAGCCAAGCTAGCCATGGAAATAGAATCAATTCCTAGCTCTTGTCTTACTTCTAAAGCAGCATTGAGGTGCCCCTTGCCACCGTCAATAAGGATAAGGTCAGGCATAACTGCCCAGCTCCCTTCACCAGCTACACCTCTCTTGAAGCGTCGCCTTAATATCTCTTGAATCATGGCATAGTCATCAGCACCAGTTATCATTTTTATATGAAAACGACGATAGAGATTCAGTCTAGGTAAGCCCTTTTCCAAAACAACCATACTACCCACAGCCAAAACACCCCGAATATCGGAAATATCATAACCCTCTATCCTCAAGGGAACTCGGGGTAGAGAGAGCCTATCCTGCAGCTCTTGCAAGCCTGCAGTTATGACTTCTAGATTTGCCTGTTTAGCCTTGGCCAATAGCAAACCTTTATCGGCATTCTCAGCTACCATGTTTACCAGCTTTCTCTTAGCCCCTCGCTGCGGTGCTTGAACTTTCACGCTGTTTCCCTTCCGCTGTTTAAGCCATTCAGAAAGTACTGGTATTTCACTCACTGGATATTGAAGCAATACCACTGATGGTATAAACGAGGCGGATCCATAATATTGTTGCACGAAATTTGTCATTATTTGATCAGGCTTTTCATCATGGGCGCCTTCCATAATGAAGTGGTCGCGACCGACAAGTTTATTATTACGGACAGAAAAGAGCTCTACATAGGCTTGTTTCTCATCCTGCGCTAAAGCAATGACATCTTGCTCACCCTTCAATGTGATAGCAATCCTCTGCCCCTCGATGACTCTCTCTATTGCTTGAATTTGATCACGTATCAAAGCTGCTTTTTCAAATTGGGATTGCTGTGCCGCTGCTCGCATCTTGTTCCTTAGATCGTGAAGCACTAGCTCCTGCTTTCCCTCCAAAAATAGAATAACCTGGTTTATTACCTCTTGGTATTCTTGTTTACTTACAGCACCAATACATGGTCCAAGGCAACGGTGAATATAATAGTCGAGGCAAGGTCGTCTATCTGAGTTATTAATAGATTTATTACAAGAGCGAAAAGGGAAAATCTTCTTTATCAACTTCAAAGTTTTGCGCACTGAGCCAGCACTAGCAAAAGGCCCAAAATACTTGGCTCCATCATCTTTAAAATGGCGAGTGATATAAATGCCCGGCCAATCTTCGTTGATAGCTACTTTAAGGTAGGGGAAAGTTTTATCGTCTTTAAGGCTCACATTGTATCTTGGGTGATATTTCTTTATGAAGTTGCATTCCAAAATGAGCGCTTCTTGCTCAGAGCCAGTAATTACAAATTCAAGTTCTCTTAGTCTCAATACTAGCTGCTGAACCTTGGATGACAAACTACTCGATGCACCAAAGTAACTCCTTACCCTATTACTTAAATTGGCAGCCTTACCCACATAGATAACCTTACCTTGCTCATCCTTGAATAAATACACTCCTGGGCTTGTTGGCAAGGTTCTTAATTGTTCTTCCAGTTGAGTTGACTTCACAATAAATCTATTGTAACAGGAAGCTTAGATGCAGACAAAAATGGCCTGAGTTATGTTAGAATAGGATTTAATGAAGGAAGATATTGCAGTTTTCCTCGAATACCTGGCTACGAAGAACAATTGTTCTCAGAATACTCTAACTGCTTATCGTAATGACTTAAATCAGCTAACAGCTTACATTGAGGCCGAGAAAGCAAGAGGAATAACTAAGTCAGGTAGCGATCTTTTAAAGACATATCTGCTTGGCCTCAGGGAAAAAAGATATTCCTCGGCTACAGTAGCTCGCAAGATAGCCTCGGCCAAGTCCTTTTTTAGATTCATGGTTGACTCAGGTAAGTTAAGAGAGAGCCCGACACAAAACCTAGTTTCTCCTCGAGTTGCCAAGCACATACCTAAATATCTGTCTCCACTGGAGTATCGCCGTTTGCTAGCAGAGCCAATGAAGCTATCTACTCCCGAAGCTAAGAGAGATGTAATGATGCTGGAGTTGCTTTACGCCACGGGTTTGCGTGCCAGCGAGCTTATGTCTTTAAATGTAGAAGATATTGATTTAGAACAATCTTATGTGCGCTGTATTCATGGTAACTCTAAAAGGCGAATTCGCTTTGACCATCACATGAACCAGCTATTAAAGAATTTCCTCAAGAATGACAGGCTGGATTTGTTGTATGATGAAAACCAAAAGGCGCTATTTCTCAATCGGCGCGGTGGCCGGCTTACTCGGCAGGGATTCTGGCAGATTGTTAAGAATCATGCCTCTAAAGCAAGGCTTAGCGCCAAGATTACACCTCACACCCTGCGCCATAGCTTCGCGGCACGCAAATTACAAAGTGGTGCTGACCTCCAATCTATTCAGCAAATTTTAGGCCATGCCTATATTTCCAGCACTAGAATCTATAAACAATCTCCCATCCCCTTTGAGGTGATACGCAATGCCTAAGAAATCACATCGCACTAAAGCGAAACGCCGTGCCAGGTTAGCAAAAGAAATACATGGCACGTATTCCCAATCACTCAAGTCAGTGACTGCCCAGCCTCAATTGGCCAGTAAGACGTCTCCCGAGACCAGAAGCCCTATCAACCACTATCAATATATAATTCCCGAGCTACGGCGCATTGGTATTCTTGCTGGAGCGATTATCTTAACTCTCGTGGTACTCTCTTTTATCCTCAGTTAATATTCTTGATCTTGTTTGATGAACCGCTTAGAAGCAGCCAAAGCTGATTTAATTAGAAATCTTAGCTTGGAGATTACAGATAAGCGTGTGGTTGAGGCTATGAAGCGTGTTCCACGTGAAGCCTTTGTGCCTCAAGAGTATTATGATGCTGCCTATGAGGATAGGCCGCTAAGCATCGGTTTTGGGCAAACCATTTCCCAGCCTTTCATTGTAGCTCTGATGATACAAGCTTTGGAGCTTAAAGGCGACGAAAAAGTCTTGGAGCTAGGTACAGGAAGCGGCTATGAAGCTGCTGTATTAGCTGAATTAGCCAAACAAGTAATTACTGTGGAACGCGTGCCTGAGCTAGCAGCATCAGCCAGGCAAGCCTTAGGAAAACTTGGCTACTCCAATATCAAAGTTAACATTGCTAGTGAAACTCTAGGTTGGCTAGAAGATGTACCCTATGGCGCCATCATAGTTTCTGCTGGTGCACCGTCTATTCCTCAAGTTCTGTTGGGACAACTAGCCTGGGGTGGGCGATTGGTCATTCCCACAGGTTCTCGCTGGCAACAAGAACTGGTGAAGGTCACTAAACTCAAAGAGGGGAATAAGCTAGAAAACCTGGGCATTTGCTATTTTGTGCCGCTTATCGGCGAAGACGCCTGGGAAGAATAG
>JAGMDB010000122.1 GCA_023128875.1 Dehalococcoidia bacterium
ACCTCCTCCTCAAAATTTTGGTCCGTGATTTGCACTATCTTGCTCATACTGCCTCCTTCTAGATTGATTGTTCAGCACAACTATAATAGGAACATGTCGCGCTTTCCTGAAACTCAGAATTCTTCGCGTTTCGAGATCCTTATTACCATCAGTAAGCGTCTCGGGAACCTCCTTTTCCAAGCGAAAGTTTACATTTTTTATCTCATCCTCAGTCTCTGTCTCTATCAGGTTCGGCCAGACTGAAACGGAGAGAAAGGCGGAGGGCTTCATGATTCTATAAATTTCACCCAATAATCTTCTTCTATCACCTGCCTGCGGGAAATAGAATGAATGAAAGACATCAAACAGAAGAACCACATCTACAGTCTCATCAGCTAGCTCGATCTCCAGTTCACCTGATGTTTCCATCCTTTCTACGTTTTTCAAGCACGCTGACTTGGTTTTTTGCATCAACGCATCCAAAGCTTCCTTATCCTTATCCAGGGCATATACTCTCCCCTGCTTACCAGCTATCTTGGCAACCGGGATAGTATACATTCCATAGCCACAGCCGAAATCCAGTATAGTTTGGCCTTTCCTGATACCTACTTTTTGCAGCATATCAAGTATTCGTGATTCAATTTCCATTGCCGCTACAGTCATGGTTATCGTCCTAGTGGTAATCTTTGGTCATACTCTAAATAGCCGACACTTTTTTGCCGGCAACGATTATCGTAAAGCCAGCATCGGGGAAATAACCTTCCCTGGGTTCTTCCATATTTTGCACCTCATCTGGCCTCTGAAAAAGCGTCGAGATAATTTTCTCAGTCTCAAAACCTGCTTGTGCCAGGAGCCTAACCACCTCATCACAGCTGTAAAAGGTAGCAAATTTGTAGAAACGGTGACCCTCATCCTTCTTCTGCTGATAAAATTGGCCCCACGGGCTTTCCTTCAATACCAGGCCCAGAACTATCTTGCCGCCGGGTGCCAGAATGCGGTTGGCTTCCTTTAGAACATCCAAGGGCGAGTCCACAAAACATAAGGTAACAATTAAGAAGACCGTACCAAATGGTTCTTCATCAAACAACTCCTGCTCTCCTCGACCTTGAAAGGCGGTTATCCCTCTCCGCCTTGCCATCTTAACGAGCTTAATCGAAGGGTCAATGCCAGTCTCTATTCCCAGAGCCTGAGCAAAACGTCCGCTGCCAACTCCTATTTCAAGCCAGGGCCTTGGCAGGGCTGGCAATAGCTCTCTAAACGCCTGCACCTCAATGAAGAAGATGAGGCTGCCATCTTTGTCAAACCAGGCGTCATATTCCGAAGCCAGGTCATCAAATGGAGAGAAGCCTATGCCGTTTAGTATTGCTCTTTTCCTTGCTGCTCCAGCAAGATACTTAGTTGATGACATATTTGTCCTTCATTAACCACTGCCGGCAGTACGGTATTGCTCCAAGAGTATTTTCGAGGTGGAGAAATCTATCTCGATGACTCTGCCCGGGATCACCTTTCCCTCGCCAAACAAGGTCTCCAGTTCCACACGATTATCATGCAGTCGCATATATGCAATGTCTTGAAGTACTGGTTCATTATCCTGTTTGTTTAAATAAGCCTTAGCCAAACACACTTTTCACCTCCGTTCACTACACAAGAGCAGACAAATCATTCTGGTGTTGGCATACCTGCCCTCGAAAGGATGCCGTTCATGACCTCTTTAATCTCCCGAACCGTTACCCCATTTACCGGGATTCTACCTTCTATACTTGAGTTGAAGATATCGGCATCGAAGTAAATACACCCGACCACCTCGATGTGCCGCTCCTGTAGTTCTGCTTTCAATCTGGTAGCTATCTCTTCGGTTGGCACCTTATTCAGGACAGCCCAGACATTCTTAATGCCGATTCCCGAAGCCAGTTCGTGTATCTTCTGGCCCACGTTTACTGATTCCAGGGGAGGCTCGACCACGATAAGCACGCTGTCGATGCTGGTCTCCACCCCCCGACCGAAATGCTCAACTCCCGCTTCCATGTCTACAATGGCCAGTTCGTCTTTTGCCAAATCGAGCTTCTTTAAAAATTCGCGGCTTAATACCCCCATAGGACAGGCGCAGCCTTCCAGAGACTGGAGGATTTTGCCTATAGCCGTCAGCTTAAGGCCGTTTTTCTTGAGCAAATATTCCTCAGGGATTTGGGCTGTCTGGATATTCGTTTCGCTAAGGACGCTCGGCTGTCCCATCTTTTGCCTCAGTCCTTTCTTGCCGCCAACCAATTCCATGAGTGGTACCGGCGGGCGGTCGAAGCCGAGCATGCGGAAAAGCCCCGAATTGGATTCATCGGAATCTACCACCAGCACCTGATAACCTCTTTTCAAGGCTTCATTCGCCAGCAGGACAACTATGGTGCTTTTCCCACTGCCTCCTTTACCGCAGACCGATATCTTCATCCTTTTATCCCTTCTTGATTACATTCTGACTATACTGATTACCTTCAGGGGGCAGGCCCGCACGCAGTCGCCACAGCCCTGGCAAAGAGACGGGTCTGGCATTGGTATCTCGTAGGGAGATTCTTGCTTTAGCAGCTTATGGGAACACGCCAGTACAGCAACGCAGACGCCACTATCACACTTCTCCGGATGGCACTTGTTGTAATCCACCAGAGCTATCTTGCTCGGCATAAGCACCCTTTCTCAATCTGTTTCACTCTCAATGTCTTCGGTTTTCTGCGCCTCCTCCAGTTCGTTTTCCAATTCTTCCAATTGCTGCCACATTGACGGTGGCACGGAGTGGGCCGGCCAGCGAGCCTTGAGGTCGGCTATTTTATCCTCAATCTCTCTTACTCTGTCTTCGCTCATTTTATGCCCCTATGGCTGATAAGCAGGGGTCCCGCCGGGATGCAGGCTGTGCCATTTCTCTAGCAATTGCTCTTTGCTCTCCTCGCGCTCCGGGTCAGGTACGCAGGCATCTACCGGGCAGACCTCGGCGCACTTGGGCGACTCAAAGTTCCCGACACACTCGGTGCACCGGTCAGCATCTATAATGTAAACCTCTTCCTCCTCGGATATCGCTTCATTCTTACATTCAGCTTCGCAGGCTCCGCAACTTATACAGTCATCGGTGATTTTGTACGCCATTCTTTCCCTTTCTTTGTTTTATTCATGAGAAAGTTTTCATTCTGCTGCTAGGCTAGCCAGAATACTTTTCAAATAACTACTGTCGTGAAAACTGAGGAGCCTCTTTACCAGATGAGAATCCTGAAAAATGAGAATGGTTGGCACCGCGGTAATATGATACCGTTCGGCTGCCTCGGGGCTTTCTTCTATATCCATCCTGGCGAATTTGACTGTTCCATGGTATTCTTCGGTCAATTCAGCGGATACAAGACATGTCGGGTAGCAGGTATGGCACCACCGGGCAGTGAAGCAGGCGAACACCGGGAGATCAGAGTTTAGCACCTCTTCATCGAAATCTCGGTCAGTAATCTCAATCATCATCCTGCCCCTCCCTTCCAAAGTCATGGAGATCACTGCGTTTTTCCTTCTCCTCACACTCTGGGCAGTATCCCTCTAGGTATAACTCTGCCTTGGTAATCTTAAAGCCGTGTTCGCGTTGTACCGCCTTGATTAACTTCTGGAAGTGAGGGTTTTGAAATTCGATAACTTTACCGCATCCCCGACAGACCAGGTGCTGGTGCTCCGGCAATTGCTTAATCTCGTAATAGCAACGAATCTTGCCCAGCCTCATCTCGTCAACCAGTCCCAGCTCCTTGAAGAGATTAAGGGTGCGGTATACGGTCGCCGGACTGATTGACTCGTCCTTGGCACTGGCGCGACGATAAAGCACCTTGGCATCGACATGTCCTTCAGCATTGCGAATCAGTTCTAAAAGCAGGCGCCGCTGGGCGGTCAGGAAATGGCCCTGCATTTGGATGGTCTGGTTGTTGTTGGGCTCCTTTTTCATCATTCAGCCTTAACCTTCTTTTATTGCTTCTTGCGTTACAAAACTGCAATGGCTCATCAGTAGTGTACCGAAGAAAACAAGCTAGTATTTGTATGGGGCAGAAAGAGAGCCGCCATAAATTCATCCATGAAGGGCAGGTAGTTAGACAGCTCAATGTTAGTCATTTTCTTGGCGATATCTACCGCCTTCTCAAAAGCGGGGGTGGAAAGAAGAGTCATTCGTGCCCCCATAACAGAGCTATTACCAATGAATTGAATTTTCTTGGTGTCTATATCAGGTAGCAGGCCTATGGCAATGGCCTTGGGAATATTCAGAGAGCTGCCAAAACCACCGGCGACATATATGGTATTCAACTGGTCGAAGGTTAGTCCGACGTAATCGATTAGAGACTTCATGGCAGCGAATACCGCCCCCTTGGATTTAATGAGGTTCCCGATTTCTGATTCGGAAATAGTTATTGCCTCTCCTGTTTCCGTCTCCTCGGGAGAGGCCAGTATATACCGGGGTTCGTTATCTTCCACAATTACTCTCTGGTCATTAAGAGATAAATTGAATTTTCCATCCTGGCCTATTATCCTGTTCCTGGCGAGTTCATAAATAGCGTCAATCAGCCCGGAGCCACAGATTCCCCGCGGTTTGGCCTTGCCGATGGTTTCATAAGTTACCTGCCCGTCTTTTATCTCTATCTTTTCCATAGCCCCTTTGGTAGCCCGCATACCCCATTTGCTACCTTCACCCTCAAATGCCGGGCCAGCCGAAGCAGAACAGCAGACCATCCAGCAGTATATCTCATTAATTAGATTGAGATAGAGACTCATTATCATTCTCTAATTCTATACTTTTCTATTTCTTTTGTCAATTGGGTTAGTTGAAGGCTACAGGCCATCAGTTACAATGGGCCTAACACAATTAGAGGCGTTTGCTTCCAACAAGCTGTTCTTAAAGAGAAATACCCGCCCTTAGTCAAAAGTGCGGCAGGCTGTGCACAGGCGATTTACACTAGCTTAACAAT
>JAGMDB010000123.1 GCA_023128875.1 Dehalococcoidia bacterium
CCCCGAGAATGCAATCATGCCAGAGAGGGCTTAATTCGGTTATGCATATTATATATAAAATGCGCTGGACCGGACAATGCTGTTCTTTTGCGAAGCGTTTTTTCCCTTGGGTGGACGATAATTTAGCGATTTTACATGATGACTTTTGGGTTATCCAGAGAGATTGCACAATTGTCAGTTTTGTCGAATTAAGAACGACTGAATCACGTACGGGTTGCTTCTTTTCCCTGCATTCTCTTATTCCGTTGAAGACGATTGGAACAGCCGCTCAAATTCTTTGCTTATTGGAAATTTGGCAAATGGATTGGAAACAACATAGAACCTAAGGTCAAGGCCTCGACTGCCCAGACGCAGATAATGTGTTACAAGTGCAGCTGCACTGAACCTTGTGTTTGTTTTGGGCTGAAACGCTGATGATAGTGCCCGAATGTTCTCGGTTAGGCTTCCTAGCATCTTGTTCCCGTCGATCATCAGCATGTATGGTTGGTCATGGGGAGATTGGCTCTTGCTTTTTCTGATTTTCTCCTTCAAAATCTTCGTGTAATCGACTTTGGGTCCGCTCAGCGATAAGGTAATTCCATCTCTCATATATGCGTGTCCTACATATCTACAATTATCGTTCATATCTTCCGTGATCATACTCATAGTTGCAGAGAGCCTTTTGTCCCCATAAGCTTCCCGCCTTATGACTTGTATCTCAATATCCGGATTATGAATTATTCTGCCATCTCCTGTTACTAGTTTTGCTCTTTGTTGCAATGCCTCCCCTAATCTGTGTAACTCCGTGTCTGAAAGTGTTTTTTTGTATGTGATGCTAATCTGGTGAGGCACATCTATATAATCACGCAGAATTGAGAACATATGCTCGTGCGCTCTAGAGTAGTCGAATCTCAAGGTCTCAATGTGTTTGCACTCCAAATACACCTGCTTACCCCGCAAATCTGCCAGGATATCAGGCTTCTTACTTTTGTCTATGATGAGAGGTTCCAAGATAACGTTGTCTACTTTGTCCAAAAGATAGCTCGCAATGACCGTTACAAAATCATTAGACTGTAGTTGCTCTCTAGTATACATTCGAATGTGCCTGTCAAACCCATCACATTGTTTCAGTTTTTGCAGACGCTGGCTTAGACCAATGAGCCACTGTAGGGTCGCTGTATCATTTATGTTTTTCGGAACGACGAAGTCGAACGTTCTCCCAAGAATCAACTTTAATTCAATCAGGTGGTGTCGTAGCTGTTCGATACTGATGTTCATTGATTTCAGGATTTCAGTGGAAACTACTACATAACCCTCCTTTCCAGCGGATATTTTATCTTTCATCTGCCTGCCTCCTCGCCTTTGGCTATGGCCAAATTATAGCATCAATTAGCCACTACGTGTCCCGTAGCGGCAATAGCTTCGAGTCAGGACACTGAGCAGCAGAATAGATATAAGAACGACGACACTTATGCGGATGAGCCGTAATTCCCAAATGAAACAATAGGCCATAGTCTAAGCTTCTTGCCTGGTAGCAATTCGATGTTTTGTTTATCTTTGTTAAGAAATCGACCTTCGACTGGCTAGAGGAACAATTGAAAATAGAGGTGTGTCCTGTTAGTGAGCTATCACGAGAAAGGGAACCACCGCCAGATCAACGATGCAGGACTAGTCAGGGTATACAGCATCATGCCAGGATATTTTTGAGATGAAGTTCCAGACGCTTTAGCGTTTCCAAAATCTGCAGACAATCGCCTCGGAATTTCTGCGTAAGATCGCTTTCTGGAAGGCACGGTACGCTGATTTCGTGAGTATCCTTAACTCTGGCATCATAGCATCGTTTGAGCGGTTCAAAACTTGCACCCGGGGTCTCCTCAACAAGCATTTTGAAGAGGGCCCACTTCCCCTTGTACCGCCGTTTATTGCCCTTCAATTTTTCCTCGCTAACACCCAATCGATTCTTCAATAGTTCCAGAAGTACATCTTTGTCTAGGGAATCAGGACTAAAGAGCTTGAACAATTCCTTATGAGCATTTTGATAAGCCCAGTTTGTATTTACAACTGGGTATTGCAAGCACGGATTTTCCGAATCGTTTCGAAAAAGCTTTGTCTGAATAAGATTGTTAATATTCCTAACCGTCTCATATATGTGTTGAAGGGGGTCTTCGTGGTCTAGAAATGATGCTTCAAAGCTTTCGCACCAATATTTTTCAAATTCCTCATCTTCTTCAATAAACTGGGGGGTGTCGATTTCAAACGATGCCCAATATTGTTGTTGTTTGTATGGCAAGTCTGACAAATCTTTAGCTATTGCTGCAACGGCAACACTCCCCCCTTTCAGCCTCCTTTTTCCGTATCTGATTTGAGCAAAAGTTTCAATATCTCGTTTATCCTGTGGCAAAGAAAAAAAGTAATTATCTTTGGCCAAAATAGTGCCACCTACCACATCATCCCAGATATGGTAGCGGTCTGGATACTTTAGGTAATTGTCTAAGACATCCTGTGCAAAATAATAATGCTTTATCTGGCTATCTCCTTTATGGAGCCGGTTTGTAAAAACACCGTAGTCTTTTCCTTCCTTAGCGAAAATCTCTTCTAAAACATACCTTTTGGGGAAAGCAACAAAAGTGTCAACCATTTTCCAGTCCGCTGGAACCTTTATTGTAACTTCGCCGCCTGTTTTAACCTCATGAAACCCCATTGGCTGCCCAAGACGAGCTCTGCGTAAGTAGATTTTGTCGCCATTGGCGAGGATTTCTAATGTTTTTATGACTTCTTCATGTGGTACTCCGAAAACCCCAGCTAGCTCAAGGGCACTAGTGCCAGTAAAGTCCTGCTTCCAACGCTCCATAACACGACGCAAAATGTCAAGCTCAGTTCTTGCTAGAGGTTTACGGTGGCTCACAGTCTGTCCTTTTTATACATTTAAGTCAGAAATAAATCAACAAGATGGCTAATTGTTACATCAAAATTGTGAACTATTCAGAGAAGATCCGTTCTTAGGCTGAATCTACCTATATGCCGAAAAATATTGCTGAAACTGTGCTCTGCACCGTGTGCACAGTCAGATGAATACCAGGTATCACTATTATATATCTTAAGCGTATAAATGATGACCAGGCGATTTAGTATCTCTTCTGTCTTCCTCTTCCACCAGACCCACCACCTCCCCTGCCACCAGACCCGCCACCTCCCCTGCCACCATACCCACCACCTCCCCCGCCACCAAAGTCCCCGCTGCCTCTGCTGTCGGAACGAGGGCGAGCCTCGTTAACAGCAAGAGGCCGATCATTTAGTGTTTTTCCGTTGAGGCCAGTAATTGCAGCTTGGCCTTCAGACTTTGATGACATTTCAACAAACGCAAATCCCCTGGGTTCCCCACTCTCTCTGTCTTTTATAATGCTTACAGATGCCACTTGTCCAAAAGCAATGAATTCTTGCCGCAATTCCTCCTCAGTTACCTCACGTGCTAGGTTGCCCACATAGATATTCATATTTTGGTACCTCCTTCGTTAAATTGTGTAACCCTTCCAGTGATATACATAGGCCAGGAATACCCGGCCCATGTATATCCTTAAGTCCAAACTAGCGTTGTCTATTCGGTTTGACCTTATTGTAGCAATCGCTACAATATACTGGTCTGCCTTCGCCGGGCTCGAACGGTACTTCGGTCTCTTTGCCACACTGGGCGCATACTGCGGGAAACATTTGCCGCTGGGGCCTGTAGCCATAGCCACTACTACTTCCGTAACGCTCGGCCTTCCTTGCTTCGCGGCATGAGGGACAGCGCTTAGGCTCGTTAGTGTAGCCTTTAGACGCGAAGAATTCTTGTTCCTCAGCACTGAAAGTGAAGGTAGTTCCACAATCGGAAC
>JAGMDB010000124.1 GCA_023128875.1 Dehalococcoidia bacterium
GCTGATTTCATGGGCGCCAGCAACATTTTTTCCGGGAAGGTGAGAGGCAAGGATGGGAAGAAGGTGCAACTGGAAACTGAAGCTGGCTTGAGAATCATTGCCACCAGGAGTAAGGGCAAGCGTGGTGAAGAAATTACAGGTATATCGGTTCATCCGGAGCTGATAGAAGTTTCACCTGAAGGAGCTGGTTTGGAAGGAGATAATAAATTCAGGGGGAAGGTTGCAGAGATGATTTACCAGGGTGATTTTATTGAGATGAAGATTGCTCTTGGTCAGACGGGTGAACAAATAACCGCAAATTTGAGCAGCAGGCTGGATCAGAAATCCCAGTTTTCGCCCGGTGAAGAGGTGTTGGTGCATTGGAACCCGGAGAGCAGCAATATTTTGCTTGGCTAACCAATGGACTTTCTTTAATTAGAAATTCACCAGGAAAAGAGCGAGAGAAAACCCGCCGGAGCCGCTAAGCTCCTAAAGCTTGCTAACATTTTCTTAACTGAAGTCTATTCTAATTGGAAAATGAGTCTCTGCAAAAGGATATCAGCCAGCCCTGATAACAAATGGCTTCATTGGTCAATTGCATGTCCCAATCATAAACGAGCTGCCTCTTCTCCTAGGCTCATCTTGTATTCGAAGAGACTAAGCATTGACATACACTCCCCCTAGTTTTAGAATAAAGAAAGCTAGCAAATTGTTGTGAGGATTGATTAGATGAAGTGGGCTAATGAATATATGAGATTTCCCCTTTTTCTCATTTCTCCTGTTAATGTATGGGCTCGTTCTCGACCAGAACGGGCCCATGTTGGTATAAGAAGAGAGTGGAAAATTGAAGGAGAGAGTTCTATATAAAAGGCAACCAGCGGGGATGGCACTTGGTCTTTATAGTCAGCCAGTAATCTACTTCTCCCCGTCCCGTATAGTGCCGAAATCGGGGTTCTGGTTGCCCGAAAATAAATAAAGGAGGTGGTGCTTATGTAGAATTGGCTTTCAGGAAAGACTGGATAAAAAGTAAAAAAGGAGATAAAAATGAATAGAAGGAAAAACTTATTGGCATTAATTGGAACAGTCGTATTGCTGGTCAGCTTATCTGTTCCACTGATGCAGTGTGCTCCTGCAGCGGAGGAAGAAGCTCCTCCGGTGGAAGAGGAAGGACCGTATGAAGCGTATGTGTCTTCCTTGCCCGAGGGGTGTTTTCCTGTAACAAAAGAGTGCTTTGAACAAGCCAAAGGGGAAGGGCAGCTCAATATTTACGATTGGGCTGAGTGGTGGCCCGAGGACATATATGAAGGCTTTTCCGAAGAATTTGGCATCAAGATCGTCAGGGATAACTTTGCTGATATGACGGAAGTACTTGCAAAATTTAAGCTATATCCTGAGGTAGAGTATGATTTTGTGCTCCCAGAATCAAGATTGCTTATACAAATGAAGGAATTAGGCGTGCTCCAGCGGATAAATCACGACTGGGTACCCAATGTGAACGAGTATCTACCAGAGGCAACCAAACAGTCATGGTACGACCCAGGTTACCAATATGGTGTAGCTAGCGATCTTTATATCCTTGGTTATAGCTATAACACGAAATATGTCGATGATCCTCGTATTCCCTCTTGGGCAGTATTATTCGAGCCGGATGAGAAGTATAAAGGAAGGATAACCATGCTGAATAGCATGTATGGGGTTATTGGGTCTGCGCTGAAATACCTCGGCTATTCATGGAATTCGGATGACGAAGATGAATTGATGGAGGTAAAAGAACTGCTGCTGCGACAAAAACCTTGGGTGATGGCTTATGAGTCCTGGCCGGCAAGGATAGTCCTTGAGGAGGAAGCTTGGATAGCTCATCAGTGGTACGGAGATGCCTATTTTCTCAGTCGGGAACTAGAAAGTCTCCGGGTTGCTTTGCCTGTAGAGGGATCCCAAAAGGGGATGGACTTTATGGTCATTCCTATAGGTTCTGCTCATCCAGCAGCAGCTCACCTTTTCATAAATTATATTTTTCGCCCCGAGGTGAATGGTTTACTGATTGAGACGATTGGTTATCTTCCCAACCATACAACAGTAGGTGAATTTCTTTCCGAAGAACTGCAAGAGATACAGCCTTCAGAGGAATACTTGTTGGATAAATGTGAATATGAAACTTCTAAAGCTTATGCAGGCAAAGGCAAGGAGCTAAGATCTGCAATATGGGAAGAACTGAAAATGTAAGCCTCAATAAAGAGGGACTGGGTTAACCCGGTCCCTCTCAAGGCATAAATGCCCCTGAATAAGAGGCAGTTTAAGTTTTTAATCTCTCTCCACGATGTTATAATAACGTTGTAATAACAAGGAATAAAGGGGGTATAAAGATGGAAGAAAAGGAATGAAGGCGAAAAATTATAACAAACAGGAGGATATTAATATGAAGATAAAAAATTTCTTAAAAGGCAGGTGGGTAGCACATAGCTTCATTGCAGGTGCTCTGATTTTGCTTCTTCTATTTGCTTTCTTACCTGCTTGTGCTCCTGAGGTAGCTCCTCCGCCGGAAGAAGAGATAGGACCGTATGATGAGTATGTGGCTTCTCTACCAGAGGGATGCTTTCCCGTACCACGTGAGTGTTTTGAACAGGCTATGGATGAAGGGGAGTTTTATAAATACTGCTGGGGTGAATGGTGGCCTGCCGAGTTACGTGAAGGCTTCGCCCAAGAATTCGGAATTAAGGTTACCAAGGATGACTATGGTGACGTAGATGAAATGGTTACAAAATTTAGATTATATCCTGAGACAGCATATGATTTTGCGCTTCCAGACACGAGAGGATTTTATCAATTGAAAGGGTTAGGCATACCCCAGGAAATAAATCATGACTGGATACCCAATGTGAACAAGTATCTGCCAGAGGCGACCAAAAATGCAGAGTATGACCCGGGTTACAAGTACAGTGTAGCTATGGATATGTGTATCACCACTTACGGCTACAATGCGGAATATGTTGAGGATCCTCGCATTCCTTCTTGGTCAGCATTCTTCGAGCCGGACGAGAAGTATAGGGGAAGGATAACCCCACTCAATAATATGTACGAGGTTATTGGCGAGGCGCTGCTATACCTCGGCTACCCATTTAACTCAGATGACGAAGAGCAACTGATGGAGGCAAGAGATCTATTGCTGCGACAAAAGCCATATGTCATGGCCTATGATTCCTGGCCAATAAGGCCAGTCCTTGAGGAGGAGGCTTGGATGTTTCAGCAGTGGCACGGGGATGTTCGGTTTTTCCGTAATGAATATAAAAATTCAGAAGCTATCCAGATTGCTTACCCACCGGAGGGATGCTCAATGACTATAGACGTTATGGTCATTCCCAGGGGTTCTCCTCATCCAGCAGCGGCTCACCTTTTCATAAATTATGTTTTCCGTCCTGAGGTAAATGCTCTGCTGATCGAAGAGATTGGCCATTCTCCCAATCATATAGCAACGGCTGAATTTCTTTCTGAAGAGCTACAAAACTGGCATCCTCCTGAGGAATACCTGGATAAATTGGTGTTAATAAACTCCAAAGCCTACACTGGTAAAGGGCTGGAGCTGAGATCAGCAATATGGGAAGAGCTGAAGGCATGAGATTCAATGAAGAGGGAGGGGGATAACCCACTCCCTTTTAAGGCATAAACATCCTTGAAATTACAGTAAACTAAATGCTAACTTCTAAAGTTGGTGTGAAGGCACAAGGATGCTTAAGCGAAAGGGTTAAAAAATCCTTGCTAGGCAGGCGCAGTTACTCTACGCGAGAACTATTTCAATAGAACCAAGTGGATGATTGGTGATGCAGTTGTTACCCAGGAACATGCCGATGAAATAGGAGCTGATGCTTATGCTCCCGATGCTCCCTCTGCCGTTGGAAAAGCAAAGGAACTTGTTAAAAGTTAAACTTCAAAAACAGTTACAAGTAACGGAAGGAAGATTTAAGAGAATGAGCAAACCCAGTTTAAGTTTATTGTCAGAAGAGGAGATGGGCAGTATTCATAATGCTTCGTTGGAAGTTTTGGAAAGAACAGGTATTAAAGTTATGAGCAATAAAGCTCTTGATATTTTAAAGGAAGCTGGAGCGAATGTTGATTACGGGAAAAATCACGCCACTATTCCTGGAAATTTAGTTGCGGAAGCCTTAGAAAGAGCTCCGAAAGTCATGAAATGGTGTGCTAGAAATACAAAATATGACTTTGTATTGAATAAACAACAGGTACATTTCTTAGCAGATGGATTTTCTCCTTTCATATTGGATTGGGAAACTGGCGAACGTAGATATTCAACAAGCGAGGATCTTGCTCGTTGGACGCGGATAGCAGATTATCTCGATAATGTTCATTTCATTTGGGCACCGGGGGCTTGCGTGGATGTGCCGCCACCTATGCGGAATATAGTTGATGTGTATACTTGTCTAAGAAATTCAGAAAAGCATTTTGAAGGGAATTCAGTAAGTGCTAAGGAAGTTCAATACCAAATTGAAATCGCAGCTGCTATTGTTGGTGGTAAGGAGGAGCTCAGGGAAAGGCCTATTTTTTCAGCGATTATCTGTAATATTTCCCCTCTTAAATTTGATAAGGGAATGACAGAAGCAGGCATAGAGCTTGCTAAGGCTGGCATCCCAGTTGATATATACCCCATGCCTATGGCGGGCGAGACAAGCCCTGCTACACTGGCAGGCACAATGGTTGTTAACAACGCCGAATTTCTAGGGAGCTTGGTTATCCTTGAGTTTGTTAGCCCCGGGGCACCGGTGGTGTATGGGGCTGGTGCTGGCATTGTGAATTTCAAAACGGGGTCAAGAATTGAATCGCCGGAGAGCTATCTTATGCATCTAGCCCTTAACCAGTTAGCTCATTATTATGGCTTGCCAAGCGAGATAGGGGCTTCTGACGCTGTTTCCAAACTTCCAGATGCTCAAGCTGGTTATGAAAAAGCTATCTCACTTATCACACATATACTAACGGCTCCTGACATTGTTCCTGGTTTAGGGCGGTTGGAAGGGGGCCGCATCACGTCTCCAGAGGCTTTAGTTATTGATAATGAGATTATTGATTTTGCCTTAGGGTTTATCCAGGGATTTGAAGTGAATGATGATACTTTGGCAGTGGATGTTATTGATAAAGTTGG
This sequence comes from Dehalococcoidia bacterium, assembly GCA_023128875.1. Taxonomy (GTDB): domain Bacteria; phylum Chloroflexota; class Dehalococcoidia; order GIF9; family AB-539-J10; genus JAGMDB01. The sequence continues at coordinate 5,126 of JAGMDB010000124.1, forward strand.
TCCTGGTGGGATCTTCTTAGGTGAAAAGCATACGTTAGAACATTTCAGAGAAAGGTGGATGCCAAAGATTAGTGATATAAGCAGCTTTGAAACATGGGAGAAAAAAGGATCTAAGTCGATTGATAAGGCGGCTAAAGAAAAAGTAAGGGAAATCTTGGCTACACACAAACCTGAACCTATTCCTGAAGATGTTCAAGGAGAGATATCTCAGATTTTGAAAAGAGCTGAGATAGAATTGCTAAACGAAAGTTGAACTTGGGAGGAGGTGTGAAACAGTACTGGTGGTTATATAAAGGTTACGAAATCCATAAAAATAAAGCAGGCCAAATGAAGGTTTTTTTCAAGAATTACCCGGTTGATCTTGAGTCAATTGCCCACAATAACCCTACCCCTCTTTACGTAATAAACGGGAATCGCATAGAAGAAAAGGTAGCGATTATTCGCAAAGCTTTTGTTGACCATTATGATGGGAAGGTAGCAATTCACTTTGCCGTGAAAGCTAGTCATAATCCTCAAGTGCTTCAGCTCCTAGCAGAGATGGGTTGTGGGATTGATGCTGCTTCCCCCAACGAGGCTCGTCTGGGTCTGAGAGTAGGAGTCCCAGCCGAAAAAATCATGTTCACCGGCACCTCTGTATCGGACGCAGACATGAAGGAGTTAATCAGCATGAAGGTTCGCATAAATATCGATTCCCTTTCTCAGCTACGACGCCTCACCTATTTGGTGAGACTGGGTCAGCTACCGTGTTCTCCCCTACCCTTGTCCATCCGCATTAATCCTAATGTGGGGGCTGGTGGTGACCAGTACTCCATAACAGGTGGAGTAAAGACGGCCGAAGGGATTCCCATAAAGTTTGGTATTGAGGAGAAAAAGATTCTCCAAGCCTTCGATTACGCGTATAAGAATGGGTTGGTAGTTGATACTCTCCATTTTCATATCGGGTCCGGTTGGCTTACTCAGGATATGGCAGCCTTTCAGCGGGCCCTGTGCAATGTTCTTCGGATTTACCAGGAGCTTATGGACGCTGGCTTCAACCTCACACGCTTGGACGTAGGTGGGGGCACAGGCATCCGCAACCGGGAGGAGCAAAGTCATTTCCTCTGGGATAAATACGCAATTGTCATTGCCACCAGTTTAGAGGAGGCCAAGGTCAATTTGGAGCTTCTAATTCTAGAGCCGGGGGCGGGTCTAGTGTCAGATTCCGGTGTCATGCTCACCACAGTAAACACAGTAGAGGAGAAGAATGGGATTGAGCACGTGTATGTGGATTCGGGAATGGGTATCTTTCCCTCAATCAGGCTATATCATAGGTGGCATGAAATCGTCAACGTTTCCCACCCTGACGGGCCTATCAGAGAATACGCGGTGGATGGCAATGTTTGCGAAACCGGCGACACTTTTACTTATGACGAACTGAGACTCCTCCCTGAGGTGCGGGAAGGACATGTGTTAGCCTTTCTCGATGCCGGTGACTATGCTTATCCTGAGTCTTCTAACTACTGTCTGCGGGGCCGTGCCCATATTATGTTGCGGAAAGGAGATCAGTTGATTGCCTGTACTAAGGGCGTAGAGAGTTTAGATGAGATAATGTCGCGGTTTATTCCCAATTACAGTGAGAGTAAATAAAGAGGTGAGTGGAATGAAAAGAAAATTTGACTTTGGAGAAGCTATCGGAATGATTGTGTTGAAGCAGTGGTATGCAGCTGTAATTAAAGGGCATCATGCGTATGCATCCACTTATGATTTTCCTATACGTATCAAATTCGTTGAAAAGTATTTGATAAATTCTGAAAAAGGCTTTGATTTACCGAATTTTAATCTATCAGAATTTATCAAGTGCGCAAAAGAGTTAGAGGAGGAAGGAGTTAAAGCTATCACATTAGATTGTGGTTTGGCTGGAGGTATGCAAGAGGAGTTAGCAAATGCAGTAGACATCCCTGTTTTTTCCTCAAATTTATTGATGGTACCATTGGCCTTAAGGATGCTTAAAAAGGACAAGAAAGTTGGCATTCTAACTGACACTTCTGAATATTTATTAAGGGATAATTGTAAAGTACTAAGAGGTTGTGGAATTGACATACCGTCTCCTCGGATTGTGATAAAAGGAATGATGCAATCAGAGTACCGTGATGTATGGGTTACACAATATCTTGGTATGAAGAGAGAAGATTTGGAAAAATGGAAATTGAAGCCTCTTGGAAAATTTAACCTTCAAAAAGTTGAAGAAGCGATTGTTTCAGTGGCAAGGAAGATGGTTTCTGAGAATCCTGATATTGGAGCAATTGTTCTTGAGTGTACAGACATGCCACTTTGGGCGAAAGCAATAAGAAAGTCAACTGGCTTGCTAGTTTTTGATAGCGTCAGCTTAGTGAAATATATTCATGATGCTACAGTGGGTGTGCACTAGGAGGAAGTGCAAATATGAGAATGAGGAGGTAATATCTATGAGGAATTGGCTCTTAGGAAAGACTGAGTGACAATGGGAAAGACTAAATAAAAAAGGAGAAAAAATAATGAGATTAAAATGGTTAATTAGTGTGGGGTTGGTTATATGCCTGGTGATGGCTTTTGCTCTTCCCATGTGCGCGCCAGCTCCAGCTCCGCCAGTGGAAGAAGAGGTAGGACCTTATGAAAAATATGTGTCTTCCTTATCAGAAGGAGAGTACCCTGTACCGCGTGACTGCTTTGAACAGGCTATGGAAGAAGGCCAGCTAAATATTTATGACTGGGCTGAATGGTGGCCTGAAGAGATATACGAAGGCTTTTCCCAAGAATTCGGCATTAAGATCGTTAAGGATAACTTCGCTGACTATGGAGAAGTGGTTGCAAAATTCAAAGTAAATCCGGAGACGGAGTACGATTATGTGAGGAATGATCCAAAAGCGTTTCTGGAATTGAAAGGGTTGGGTGTACTTCAGGAATTGAACCATGAATGGATACCCAATGTGAACAAGTATCTATCAGAAGTAGGCAGAGAGGTATCGTACAACCGCAATTATGAGTATGCTGTAACTACTGATATTTCTCCCACTAATTACGGCTATAACACAAAATATGTCGATGACCCTCGCATTCCTTCCTGGTCAGTGTTATTCGAGCCGGATGAGAAGTATAAAGGAAGGATAACTATGCTGAATGACATGTATGAGGTTATTGGCGGTGCGCTAAAATACCTCGGGTATTCATGGAATTCAGATGACGAAGAGGAATTGATGGAGGCAAAAGAGCTGTTACTGCGACAAAAACCATATGTCATGGCCTATGATTCCTGGCCAGTAAGGCTGGTGCTTGAAGAGGAGGCTTGGATAGCTCAATCGTGGCATGGAGACATCTTGTTTCTCCGCAGCGAATTGGAAACTTTTGTGCCCGCTCTGCCAACAGAAGGAAGCGTAATGATATATGGCTTTTTGGTCATTCCCAAGGGTTCTCCTCACCCAGCAGCAGCTCACCTGTGGATAAATTATCTTTTCCGCCCTAGGGTGAACGCTTTCTTGTTTGAGGCGATTTGCTATCCGCCCACCCATACAACAGCGGGCGAACTTCTTTCCCCAGAATTGCGGGAGTGGCTACCTCCAGAGGAATACTGGGAAATGTGTGACGATATAAGTCTCAAGCCTTTTACAGGCAAAGGGTTAGAGCTAAGGTCACAAATATGGGAAGAGCTGATGGGGTGAGGTTCAATGAGAGGGAGTGGGTCTTAGCCCACTCCCTTTTAAGGCATAAACATCCTTGAAATTGCGGTAAACTAAATGTTAACTTCTAAAGTTGTGGGGAAGACACAACGGCGTTTAAGAAAAGGGATAAAAAGGCTTCTTACTACGCAAGCATACCTACCCTACGTGGGGCCTATTTCACTCTGGATTGTTCTATTTGTAATTACCCCCTTAGGGGTTATTGTATATTTCAGCTTCTTAATGGTAGGGCCTTTTGGTCAAATTGTTCCTACTTTTACTCTAGAAAACTATCGAGCTTTATTTAGAGGTGCATACGGGATAATTCTCCTCCGATCGCTTCTTTTTGCCTTTGGGACGAACATGATATGCCTGTTGATAGGCTATCCTTTAGCTTATTGGATTGTAAA